>NZ_JBXTEF010000113.1:0-28924 GCF_057495195.1 Cysteiniphilum sp.
TGTGATTTTATTCATCTTATCTTTAACTCAACCATTTTAAAACCCACTTACAAAAAGATCCCTATAAACCTATGTTGCAAAGAGGGATGGCAGCCGCAGGCTGACGGGGTGTTTATAAAGTCATAGTTTTTCTAAAGTGCGTAACTTCAGTTATTAACAAATTATATAATTGAGCATTTGTCTACGTTTATTTCATCCCTGCAATATAAAGGTAGATTGCAAAAAAATGCGCAATACTGCCAGCTAGTACGAATAAATGCCATAGAAAATGACAAAACTCAATTTTCTCATCCAGCATATAAAAAACCACACCACTGGTATAAAGCACACCACCTAAGATAATCCACATCAAGCAGCCACCAGGCAACGCCTCAACGATTTGTACAATAAAGCCAATCGCTGTCCAGCCCATAATGACGTAAAGTGCTGTTGATAACCAACCATCCCCAAAAAACAGTACTTTATAGACAAATCCGGCAATTGCCGCACCCCATAAAAGCGCAAAAATAATCCAACCATATACACCTGATAACGCAATCAATGCAATCGGTGTATAGGTGCCTGCAATCAGAAAATAAATGTTTAAATGATCCACTTTGCGCAATATTTTTTTAAGTTCTGGCTTAGATACTCCATGGTAAATACTTGAAGCACCATACATTGAGATTAAGCTCACCCCGAATATTGTGACGGCAACTATATTAATGGTATGTCCTGTTGTTACGGCTTTAACAATCATGACAATAAGTGCCACAATACTAAATAATGCACCGATGAAATGTGTCAGGGTATTTAAAAACTCCTCACGCCTTGAATAAAGTGCTTTAGGTGCTGCATATACACCCACTTCACTGTTTAAACTGTCAGCTTCTTTCAATAACATATATTTGATCTTCTTGGTCTTTTTAGTTTTTTTGGTCTTTGGGGTCGATTTTTATTTTAAACGCTGCTATTTTGCGCTATATGTAGCGATTAATCAAAAACTAATACTAAATTTTATGTCTAAAAGATTGATTCTCGCCTCCTCTTCACCTTATCGCTTAAAATTAATCAAAACACTTTTACCCAATATTGAATCCTACGCCCCTGATATTAATGAGTCGAAACTACAAAGCGAATCGCCGCAAGCACTTGTTAAACGCTTAGCTAAAACCAAAGCACAAGCGATTATAGAAAGGGTTAAACCAAATAACACGATCATTATTGCCAGTGATCAGGTTGGAATATTCAACGACGAGATCATCACCAAGGCACATACAAAAGATCGTGCTTTTAGCCAACTTCAATCTTTTTCCGGACAGTGTGTTAAGTTTATAACCAGCCTTTATCTTGTGGACACAGAAAGCCATCATGAGTTTATTGATCATGTACAGTTTAACGTTCATTTTAGAGATTTAAGTGATCAGGAAATTCTTAATTATTTAGCACAAGAAGATGTTTTAAACTGTGCTGGAAGCTTTAAAGTTGAAGGCTTAGGGATTGCCTTATTTAAACGCCTTGAAGGTAATGATTTCAACAGCCTTATTGGTTTACCTCTAATCATGCTCAACCATGCACTGATGGCACATTTCAATATTAACCCTCTTAATTTCTCTTAATTTTCATTAATCCCTTTTAATCTTTCCAATATTAGCGATAACCCTCTATACTTTGGAACAGTTGTTCGTTATGTTGGCGCCAAGGATGAAAAAAGAAAGTAAGTCAAAAACTACTCAGATGAGCAAAGACGAAGCAAAGTTCTATGTAAGTGCTGAAACACTGATATTAACCGGACAATGGCACTGGCAATCACTTGATCAAAATATCTTGGCAAAAATCAAAAATCTTAAAGAGCAGATTATGTACATTGATGCACAGCAAATTGAAAAGCTAGATATCTCTGGTGCTTACTTTATCTATAAAATTCAACAACTTTTTTTAAAAGCTGTCATTAAAGTTACTCATACGCAAAGAAGTTTAATTGATTTAGTTCATAAGAACTACACCAACTATGACAGTCGTTTACAGCCTTTAAATACCTATGAAAAGGTTTATCAGATCGGTGAACAAACAACAAGCTATATTAAAGACAGTAAAAATCTCATCGCTTTTATTGGCGCCACAGTAATGAGCTATTTACAGGTAATTCGCACACCTTTTGCTACCCAATGGCGCCTATTGTTAGATATCGTTATCCAAACAGGCGTCAAAGCCATTCCCATTGTGTCATTACTGTGCTTTTTGATCGGAATTGTACTGTGTTATCAAATTGGCTCACAGCTTAAAATTTATGGTGCCAATATTTTTGTCGTCGATCTTCTGGGTATTTCACTATTGCGTGAGTTTGCACCTTTAATTACAGCCATTATTGTCGCCGGCAGATCTGCTTCCTCATATACCGCAGAGCTCGGTTCAATGAAAGTTCAACAAGAAATTGATGCACTAAAAACCTTTGGCATTAGTCCGATTAAGCGCCTGATATTGCCTCGGATTATTGGCATGATGATTTCCTTGCCTTTACTCATCGTTATTGCGGATATTATCAGTTGTATTGGCGGCATGATTATGGCTAAAGTGTCACTTGGCATTAGCTTTTATGACTTTTTGCAGCGCTTTTCTACAGCAGTTTCATTTAATAACTATCTTACAGGACTAATCAAAGCACCGTTTTTTGCGATTATCATTGCCACAGTTGGCTGTTATCGCGGCACTGTTGTCAAAAATAACTCATTAAGCATCGGCCAAGAAACTACTAAAAGTGTTGTTTATGCGATCTTTTTGATTATTGTAACCGATGCCTTATTCTCCATTTTATTTAGTGCGATAGGGGTATAAGTGATGCAAGAAATGCAAGAAAAGAAAGAGCAACCCATTATTGAAATAAAAAGCTTGGGCACTTGCTTTGATGATGTTTGGGTGCACAAAAATTTAGATCTTAAAATTTACCCTCATCGTATTACCTCAATTATTGGAGGCAGTGGCTCAGGTAAAACGACATTGATCCGTGAAATATTGATGCTGCAACCGGTGACTGAAGGTGAAATATTCTTATTAGGGCAAAAAATTTCTGACCTGTGTGATGATGAGATAAAACGTCGCCAATTTGCAAGTCATATGGGCATGATGTTTCAAGGTGGCGCACTCTTTAGTGCCCTAACTGCACTTGAAAATGTCATGTTTCCTTTGCAGGAATACACTAACTTTAGCCGTGATATTGTCATTGATCTGGCTCGCTTAAAACTTAAAATGGTTGGTTTATCCGAAGATGCTTATGCTAAATACCCCTCGCAATTAAGTGGCGGGATGCTAAAACGCGTCGCACTTGCACGCACTTTAGCACTTGATCCTGAGATTATATTCCTTGATGAGCCTTCAGCAGGACTTGATCCACACTCCACTTATGAACTAGATCAATTGATTTTAAAATTAAAGCAAGATTTGGATCTATCTATTATTATGATTACCCATGATTTAGAAAGTATCTGGCGCATTGTTGATGAAGTCGTCTATATTGATCAAAAACGTATCCTTATTCATGATAGCGTTGAGAATGCTGCTAAAATGACACAATATGAAAACCTTAATAATTTCTTTAATGGCGCTAAAACCACTAAAGAAGAAAAAACAATACTAGGATCGTAACCATGAAAAACAATCGTTACTTTGTTGCAGGTTTGTTTATTATCATTACCACCATTGTAATGATCTTTATTGGATTTTGGCTTGCTTTTGGCTTAAAAGATATCAAATATGATACTTACATCGCACGCTTTAATGAATCCGTGACTGGATTAAATGTCAATGCCGCAATCAACTATAATGGTGTTAATGTCGGCAAGGTTGAAAGCATTAATATCGACAAGCAAAACCCTAGCATTGTGATTGTCGTTATGCAAATTCAACAAGGAATCCCCATTTACAATACAACCTATGCAAGCTTGGTGCCACAAGGGATTACTGGTCAAGTTTTTATTACTTTGTCTATATCAAATGCTTCCAACCAATACATCATTAAACCTAAAGATGCGCCACCGTTTCCAGTGGTTAAAACCAAACCCTCATTTTTAACAAATATTGTTAATCAAATGAGCACAGTTGCTGAGCAAGTTACTTTAATCTCAACACGTGTCGCTAAAATCATTAGTGATGACAATGTTCAAAAAATCAATCATATCGTTAGCAATGTTGAAGATATTTCTAACTCACTTGCCACCAGCAGTCAGAATATTCATCAAAGTATTGAATCATTAAACATCATATTAAAAAATGCAGCCAAAAGCTCTAGCGAGCTTGATCAGATTGCTCACAACATTAACCATGGTTCAAAAGCAGTTGCCCGCGCCTCTGAAGATGTCAGTAAAGCAATTACTAGCTTTAACAATCAAACCTTACAAGGAGTTAATAATATTTTATTACCTCAGCTTGCGCAAACGCTTAACAACATGAATGAAACATCCGTTCAGCTATCTGACCTATTAAAGAAAATAAATCAAAACCCATCAATCCTTGTGCGTGGTGAATTGCCAAGGAAGCCTGGTCCAGGAGAACAATAATGTATAGACCTACTCAACTTCTTAAAATATTAAGTATTGCAGCAAGTGTTAGCATCATCACAAGTTGTGGTATTTTATCCCCAGTAAAAAGTCCTGAAGTTAAACAATATCAAATTATTGCACCCAATTTACAAATGACACGTCATACCACCGACACGGGCTCAGCAATTCAAAAAACTGCAAAACAATTTGATTTAACGCTGTTTATCGCGCCTTTAACGGCAGATCAGCCATATAATTCAACCCAAATGTATTATCGTGAAAACAATTATGAATTAGCAAGCTACACACATAACTTATGGGCAGCGGATCCTGAGCAGATGCTTAGCAAAAACCTACTGCAAAGCCTACAAGGCTATCATAGCTTTAAGAATATCGTTTCAAGTAACTTTATCGGTTATGCTGATTATCGATTAACAGGTAACCTAAACCAACTCACTCAGGTCATCAACGGCAATGAAAGCAATGTCATTCTATCTGTAAGCTTTACATTAACGAATGCCAATAGCGGACAAGCTGTTGCCATTAAGACATTTACTTTAAATAAATCAGCTAGAGCAGATGCTAAGCACTTTGCTAATGCCACTAACGAGCTTGCTGCAGATTTATCTAAAGCATTGAATAATTGGCTTATCACTCAACCACTAGCAAATAATACGAGTAATTAAAGCATAAGAACACTAAGCAGCCGATTGAATTAAAATTAAATGGAATTTATCAGATAACTTTATTGCCATAAATGGAATTACATGCTATCATCCGTCTATCCTTGTTTCTTCACCAAGAAACTTGCTTGCTAGATTTTAAAAAATTAGCGTGGGGGCAATAGCACTGGGGGCAGTGTTCGCGAATGACTATCAGCATAGGAATGCTGATAGTCGTTTGTAGTTTTATTTTGCAATGCAACATAATGCAGATTGTAATTCGATCAATTGCCAATGCAAAAAAGATTAATTTATAGTCATTTTCACTTTTTTTACTGAAATTCAGGGTCTTTCTACAACTTTTCGCTTGTTTAGGCACTAATGATCGTTATACTCGAGATATGAGTTCAGCGAATGAGGATTGACCCCCAATCAATCCGCCGCGAAACTGCCCCTCCCCCAGTTAGCAAGCAACGGAATATTCGGCAAGGATCAGCGTTGAACTCCAATCATTTTCAAATTTCCAGAGTCTAACACCACTTGTAAGGAAACTAACTTTAAGCTTTTGCCAGTTTAGGTATAAAGGTTGTTTATAACTCATGTATAATGATCATTTCTTAACATAGTGAAAGACACGCATAATATGTCGACTTTAGATAGCGCTCTACGCATTAAAACACCTAACGAAACCCTTGAGGTCATTAAAGCTTATTTACCACAAGCTAAGATTACCCGTCTGGCTAATTTAACGGATCTTGATGATAGCAAAATTCCTGTATACACCTCTATTCGCCCATTAGGTAAATCATTATCAACCAGTCAAGGTAAGTCATTTTCACATGATGCTGCAAAAGTCAGCGCTTATATGGAAGCACTGGAGCTATACTTTGCTGAAGAAGTTAAGGCTAAGTTATATGACAAGCCATTTGAGCAAAACAATCACTTTATCTCACCCAATCAACTCTCTAGCAACGTTGTTTACCAAGATGATAAAACGCATAACTGGTGCCAAAGTAAAAGCTTTCTAACCGATCAAAGCTATTATGTCCCCTTTCAATTTATATCCATTGACTCGGGGCACCCTGATGTTGTAATCCAAGCAACTGATACAACGGGTATTGCATCCGGAAATAGTTATGATGAGGCTCTAGTGCATAGCTTACTCGAGTGCATTGAGCGCAAAAGCACTGCTTTAAAGAGTCAACAGTTTAAACTTGATATTGAGCATATTTTTTATGACAAAATTGCCTTACTTCATCATGTTGAATTAAAATATTATCCGAACCCTTATGGCATCCCCGTCATTGGTTGCTTAATTCAAAGCAAAGATAAAACAGCCAATCAAATGGTTTTCTCAGGCTATGGTGCACATCTTAACAAAGAGATAGCCCTTAATCGCGCTCTAACTGAAGCCATCCAATCCAAAGTCACCACCATTGCCGGATCTCGTGATGATTTATTTAAACATGCTTATGAAAAATCAAATCTTAAGCTTAACCCAGATGCTTATGAAATGAGCTTTAGTGAAATTTCTGAGCACAAGACCAATAGCGTAACTGAGGCATCAGCGCTACTTAAGGATGCGCTTCACAAAGCCCGACAAGACGCGCTTATTCATGTTTACCACAGTGATAAACTCACTTTTTTAAAATCTATTCTAGCCAAACAGAAGGTGCTTGATAATGCTTGATCTAGCCAAACTTCAGATCGATATTTTTGCCGAGACAAGCATCACGCATGCTGAGATTAAAACACATCTTCCTCATGCACGTCTGCACACTTCGGCAAAAACAGGCGATATATTGCACGTCATTCCAGAGAGTAATATTATCATTCTTATTGATGGCAATTTTGATTTCACAAATTCGGTTTGGCACAAAGAAATCCTTTGTGCACTTGAGAAAGGGATTACCGTTATTGGCACCTCATCCATGGGTGCTTTGCGTGCTGCTGAGCTTGATTCGTTTGGCATGATTGGCTTTGGTTTTGTCTATGAATGTTATAAAAACAATATCACTGATGATGATAGTGAGGTGGCAATTAACTACTATCGCTTGAGTGATGAAATGATACAAACGGTCCCAAGCATTAATATTCGCGCAACCTGCGATGCTCTTATAGATAACAAGCTATGCACACAACAAGATGCTCATGAGCTTTTTAACAGTGCACATAATATCTTTTATAAACGTCGCACTTGGCAGGCTTTACAAAGCACGTTAACCGCTGATGCCTTTAATCTGCTTAAAACGTATTATGTTAATGCAAAATATAACGATGCCTATCAATGTATTATACAATTAGCTGACATTATCAATAAGGCAAAAGCACAAGAAATTACATCGTTTACAACGCCATCGACCATTCCGCTTAACAAACTAAAACAAGACACCTTTTGCAATGATGAATTTGCCGCTCTTTTATTTGTTTTGCAAGAAATGCAGAAAACACATCATAAAGATCATTTTAAAAATTCAGATTTAAAGACTTCTCATGAAGCGCAAGAACTCAGCAAACTTACGCATTGGTCAATCAACATCTCTGAGTTTGCACTATATCAATTAAAGCATACAGGTATCGCATTAACCGACCTTGGCTTTATGCGTTCACTCAATATCATTCGTTTAAACCTTGGACTGAATGATGGTGAGGTCTTTAAACAATGGTGTATTGAAAAAAAACTCGATATGAGCATTGTTGAAACTACCTTTAGAAACCTGTTACTCATCAAGCGTCTTGCCAATGCCTATGCTTGTGAGCATCAGCTTAATTATGGGTTTTAGGGAGTAAACGAGAAAACTAAAGAATTACAATACCAGGCGTGTGGTTGTCTTGGTTTTTCTTAGCTGATTGCTTTAGGAAATTGGCTGTTTTATCTGGTAAATCAATATTTGTTAACGCAAGATCATATAAACTTGCTGTGAGTAAGCGTCCACCGGTCATCGTAAATGCTTTATCTATCGCATTATGCATAATGGCTTTTATATCTTCAAAAATATAATCAACTGATATTTTATCTTCAGGTGTTGACATCATCGTATAAAAGGTTCGCGCCATGCCCATATTGGCAAGGAAATCAGGCACTACCGCAAGCTTACCATCGAGATATTGTGAGCAAAGCCCATAACAGTATTCACTTTCAACAAACGGATGGTTTGCGCCACATGCAATAAGTTCAAGTCCTGATTTTTGCATTTGATCAATAAAGTTTTTATCAATAATGTTAGATCCAGCGGCAGGGATTAAGACATCAATATTCGCGGATATTAGTTGTTGATTAAATTGTTGATGCGTCAGATTATCGGTTAATACATTAAGTACTCTACGGCTTTTAACAACTTGATTGATTTCATACTCACTTAACCCTTTATCACGGATGACGCCTGCATCTCGGTCAGTCATTGCGACAATTACAGCACCTGCCTGATGCAAGTAAAAGGCCGCGGCTGCACCCACATTGCCCGCACCTTGAATATAAATACGTTTATTTTGAATACTTTCATTGCGAGCATGATAATAAGCAATAGCCGTTTGTGCCACACCGAAACCTGTGACCATTTCAGCAAGTTTAATATCTGCCTGCCCCACTTTAACACTGGCATTTAACAAATGCATATTATGGTAAGCTGCTTGCGTTCTAAAGTGATCCCCCTGACAAAAGGCATGAATAATCCCTTGTTGTGAGTTGTCGATCCCCAAACCACGCAATAAATGGTTGATCTTATGAATATCAGTATTTAAATCACTACCAGTGCCATAATACTCCGTTAATAAGGGGCGAATAGCTTCATACCAACGCTCAAGAATCGCATATTTATCAGGATGATCTGGGTCGATACGAATACCTGTTTTAGCCCCGCCAATTGCAGGTCCTGATAGCGCAAATTTAATCTCCATAATTTTGGCTAATGTGGTTACTTCTTCTAAAGTAATATGCTCATGCACACGTGTACCGCCACCTGCGGCATTGCCACGCAATGAGTTAATCACCAAAAAGCCTCGCGCTGTAGATCGCTTGTCTTTCCACTGAAAGGTAATCTCCGGTTCCTGTTGTGAGAAATGCTGTAAACGATCAACCACACTATTTTGAAAATCCGTTAAATTCATTTTTATTCCTTATATTTCCTTTATCCCTTTTCAATCGTAGGGGCGTATTGCATACGCCCTTGTATATTTACTGATTACTGGAGTTATGCACTTTTTCTATCTCAACACCCCGCCTCGCAAGCTCGGCACCCCTCTTGCAAAGAGGGGAATATAAAATCATCGTTGCCTAATTCCCCTCTTTTTAAGAGGGGTGGCAGCCGTAGGCTGACGGGGTGTTTGTACAATCATAATTTTTATATAATGCACAACTGCAATTAATTTAGCAAAGCATCAACTTTAGCGGCACAAATAAAATCATTTTCCGTCAAGCCATCAACGGCATGTGTTGTGAAATGTACCACACAACGATTGAAGCTTACCTCTAGATCTGGGTGATGCCCTTCACTATTGGCAACCCATGCCACAGCATTGACAAATGCCATGGTTTTATAAAAACCTCTAAATTCAAATATGCGTGTTATTTTCTTGCCACATGCACTTAACTGCCACAATGGCAATTTCTGCAAGTAGCTTTGTGCTTCAGCTTTTGTAAATGGTGTAAAGTCACCGTACTCACAAACTTGGCATTTCTTATCTAGTAAATTTTCCATAACGTTTCCTTAAACTTTCAAAAACCGTAGGGGCGTATTGCATACGCCCTCACATCACATATTACATTTTATTCAGTCAACTCAAGCCCTTCATTTTCCAAAGGCTTTTCCTTTTTGGGAAACAACGCTCTAAACTCAGGCAAGCGCTGAGATTTTTTAATTAAATCAATAAAGTCGTCTTTTAATACGTTATAGATACTTTCATAAGAATGGACGATATAATAAATCGGTTGATAAATATCAATGCGATATGGCGTTCTTAATATATTTAAAGCATCAAACCGCTCATAACGCACCTTGGGGTCTTCCAACGCATAAACCGTCTCACCCATTGATGATAAAATCCCGCCGCCATAACAACGCAATCCCTGAGGGGTATTAATTAAACCAAACTCAACAGTAAACCAATAAAAGCGCGCTAACAATCTTTGAACATCCGGTGTTTGCCCAACCCCTAGCTCTCCATAACGCTGCATAAAATCAGCATAAACCGGATGAGCCAACATTGGGCAATGACCAAATAGCTCATGAAATATATCCGGCTCTTGTAAATATTTAAGCTCTTCTGGCGTGCGAATAAAGGTTGCACAAGGAAATTTACGCTCAGATAGTAATTTAAAAAAGCGATCAAAACCAATCAGTGCAGGTACTGGCTCCACAGCCCACCCCGTGACCTTCTGCAATTTTTCATTAACATCAGGGATCTGTGGAATACGATTAACTGGAAAATCAAGAAATTCCAAGCCCTTTAAATACTCATCGCAAGCACTCCCTTGAATAATCTTAAGTTGCGCTTCCATGAGTGTTTGCCAAGTATTGTTCTCTATTTCATCATAGACAACAAACCCACGATAATCTGGCTTTTTAGAAACATACTTGCTGTTTGTTTTCATGCTCATTCTCCCTTTGAGCGTTGTTGTTTGTAAGTGTAGCTGAAAATGGCACAATTTCGCCAGTCAGCTCGCCAAAACCAACTTTATACCCTTGTCCTTGGCAAAATCCCACTATACGTGCAGCGTCACCATCTTGTAAAAACACGCGCTTATCGCCATTTTTCAAAACAACTGGGTGCTTACCACCTTCGGTAATTTCTAAGAAACAGCCCAAGCTATCTTTTGTTTTGCCACTTATGGTTCCGGATGCCAAGATATCTCCTGTCATCATCGGGCAGCCGTTAACACTATGATGTGCTAGCTGCTGCATCATATCCCAATACATGTGTTTATAATTGGTGGTTGAGATGACTTCATAGTCTAACTCTTTAGCGGGTTTAATCGATAATTGCAGCTCAACATCCACTGCCCAATCTTCTTTACGTTTAAGATAATTTAAGACGTCAGTTTCTTGTTTTGGTGATGACACACGAAATGGCTCTAGCGCATCTAAGGTCACAACCCAAGGTGAGATAGAGGTGGCAAAGTTTTTTGATAAAAAAGGCCCCAATGGCTGATATTCCCATTTTTGAATATCACGCGCACTCCAGTCATTGACCAATACCATGCCGATCATATGTTCAGGCGCTTGATCAATAGTAACCGATTGTCCATGCTGCGAAGGCATGCCAATAATTGCACCCATCTCCACCTCAACATCTAAGGCTTTAGATGGACTAAAGATCGGTGCTTCATCAGGATTTGGTTTAATTTGACCATTTGGGCGCACAACTTTAGTGCCACTAACAACAACGCTTCCTGCTCGTCCATCATAAGCAACGGGGAGGTGCAACCAGTTGGGTAATAACGGATTATCTTTATCACGAAACATCTTACCGACATTCTCAGCATGCTCACGTGAGGAATAAAAATCAGTAAAGCCTTTAACCTCAATCGGTAAATAAACTGTGCAATCGCTTTGCTTTATTAGCACTTTATCTTTTAATGATTTGTTATCACGTAAAGTTGCTGTCTCACTATTAAGTAAATCGCTAATGATTTGTCTTAATTCACGCACCTTTTCACGCCCATGTTGAAATAGATCATTTAAGGCGTTCATTTGCGCCAAGTCGACATTGAACTCATGCAGTAAGCCCTTGTTATAAGCTGCCTTGACATCCAAAATATATTGGCCAATCGCAACGCCAATACGCTTTTTAGTTTTATCTTCACCAACTTTAGTGAAAATGCCAAAAGGTAAATTTTGAATGGGGAAATGACAGTCTTTATCGATTACAATAAATGATTTTAAGTTAGGGTTATTTGCTTTAATTGTTAACATTATTCGATGACCTCTTGTGTAAATTGTGCTTTTAATGATGACCAACAACTCAGATAATTCTGCTGACGCAGCTCACTCATTAGCGCAAACTCGGTTAATTGCCATGGTAGGCGTGATTCAAACATAAATGCCATGGTGTTTTGATAGCGTACAGGATTAAGCGTCATCTCTGATGCATGAGTAAATGTATCATAATCTGGACCATGTGCTGACATTGGATTATGTACACTGATGCCTCCTGGCTGAAATCCCTTACCTTTAGCATCATAGACACCGGTTAATAATCCCATGCATTCGCTCATGATATTGCGATGATAGTAAGGTGGTCTAAAGGTGTCCTCGCCAACTACCCAGCGCGGTGGGAAAATGACAAAATCAACATTTGCCGTACCTGTATTTAATGATGGCGCAGTAAGTACCGTAAAGATACTTGGATCGGCATGATCTTTGAGCACGGTATTCACAGGACAAAATAAATCAAGATCATATTTATACGGATATAAATTGCCATGCCATGCAACCACATCTAAAGGTGAGTGGTTAATCTGACCTTGCCACAGGCGCCCTTGATATTGGCAATATAATAAAGCGCTTTGTGTCTTATCCTCAAATGAGGCAACAGGTGCTAAGAAATGACGCTCTTCTGCTAAGCCATTCGCACCAATGGGTCCTCGCTCTGGCAAATAAAACGTACTTGAATTAGATTCACAAATATAACCACGTGCATGCTCATCGAGTAACTCAACCACATAGCGTACACCGCGTGGAATAACGACCACTTCATGTGGTCTTGCTTCAATCACGCCATATTCTGTTCTAAAACGCAAACGCCCTTGTTGTAATACATACAGCCAATCACCATCCGCACTGTAAAAATAACGATTCTCCATCGATTGATTGATCGCATATAGATGTACTGCTGCTGACTCATTATACATCATGGTCACAAGCCCTTGTATGAGATCTATCTTCTCATGTGGCGTAGCTAAAGCATGCCAACGCATCTGCTCAGGAGGTGTCAACACATCATCTTGATGGTAGTGATTACGCAATAAGCTCTCTTTAATCAATGTAAATTTCGGACTATGTAACACCGATGGGCGAATGCGATATTGCCATGCTTTAAAATTTTGCGCGCGTGGCGCAGTAAAAGCGCTGTTATTGACTTGCTCCGCATATAAACCGAAAGGGGCTACTTGCGGTGAGTTACGATCTTGAGGTAATGCGCCTTTTAATGCCTCACTTGCAAAATAACTATGAAATCCTAGCTGATAATCCAACATTTTATTCATGCTCCTTTAGCATAACTTGCTCGGGTGATGCATCAAAAAATGCCGGATGCTTCATGGCATGCTTATAGATTCTCTGAATCGTTGGAAAACTGCTGATATCGACATTAAAGCGCTTAGCATTAAATACTTGTGGGATAAGACAGATATCTGCCAAGCTAATCTCATCACCAAAACAATACATACCTGCTGTTTGCTGTAAGGTTTTCTCTAAGGCTGAAAAGCCTAGTTGTACCCAATGTGTATACCATTTATTAATATGCGTCTCATTTGCAGCAAACTCAGATTTCAAAAAATTAAGTGTGCCTGAGTTGTTCAAAGGGTGAATATCACAAGCTATCGTCAAAGCAAAGGCTTTAACCTTAGCCTTTAATACGGGATCAATTGGGTAGATTGAATGCTTAGGATACTTATCTTCTAAGTAATCAATCATTGCCAAAGATTGCGTGATAATAACATTACCATCTTGTAACGCAGGTACGCGTGATTGCGGATTAATCATTTTATAGTCACTTGAGAATTGCTCTCCACCATGATTAATTAAATGAATCTCTTTTGATTCATAACTTATTTTTTTAAGTTGCAAGGCAATGCGTACGCGGAAACTTGCGGATGAACGAAAATAATCATATAAAATCATCTTATGTCCTTAATTATTTATGCTCTTGCGTACTTAACACACCACGCTCGATTTGATCAAGCTCAATTGAGTCAAACAGGGCTTGGAAGTTGCCCTCACCAAAGCCATCATCACCTTTGCGTTGAATGATTTCAAAAAATACCGGACCGATCACAGTATTGGTGAAAATCTGCAATAAATAGCCGCCTTCTTTAGTTGGCGCGCCATCGATTAAAATACGATTTTTGTGCATGCGCTCAACGGACTCAGGATGATACGGCAGGCGTTCATGCGTCTTGGTGTAATAGCTATCAGGCGTATGCATAAACTCAACACCTGAATCTTTGAGCTTTTCGACCGTTGCAAAGATATCCTGACTTTCCAAGGCAATGTGCTGAATTCCTTCACCATTAAACTCACGCAAAAACTCTTCAATTTGCGAATGATCATCGGCAGATTCATTAATTGGAATCTTGATTTTTAAGCATGGACTTGTCATCGCCCGACTCAATAATCCTGTGAGTTTACCCTCGATATCAAAGTAACGAATTTGGCGAAAGTTAAATAGATCAATATAGTAATTTGCCCATTTATCCATATTGCCACGAAAAACATTATGCGTCAGATGATCTATATATAACAAACCACACTCATTGTTTTGCATCTGAGCTTTCGCATCAGGAATCATTTCAAATAATCCACTGTCGATAATTGATGAATAATCTGTTAAATAAAGCTTTGTGTCAGCAATGCCATGGATGACTTCAATACTTTGGCCATGCCAGTCATCCGTATTATGCGTTTTCAATTTAGCACCCTTTTTAATGCAGTGTGCTAAGGCATGCTCAACATTTTCAACCACAAAACCCATACCACATGCGCCTGATTGATGCGCCTCTTTAAATGCTTTAGCAAAACCTTGTGATTCATTATTCAACAAAAAGAAAATATCATTTTGTTGCCATAATTCAATGGTTTTAGTTTTATGCTGCCCAACTAAGGTAAAACCCAAAAGGCTAAACAAATTACGCATTTTCTGCGGTGTTGTGCTGACAAATTCCAAGAAACTAAATCCGCGTGTTCCCGCTGGATTTGTCGTCATATCCATTTTACTCATTCCAATCTCCTTGTTGCTGTAACACCCATCATCAAATAATTGAAGTCGGGCATAGACATAATGAAAAATCGATACAAAACGGAATACTCCAGATAAACTCACTGAATTATATTAAGTATATACAGGAAATACGCCCGTTTAAGTGGCGTTAACATAGCATAGCTTGGCTGGTTTTGCACCCAGATCACAACGGAAAAAATGAAAAAATATTGAAATTATTTTAAAGAGGAAATTATTCTACAACCTGAAGAGTTATTTTTCATACTGTGGCTTCGACTTACACTCAGCCAACGCTAAGTGGGGGCGTATGGCATACGCCCCTATGTCTTAACAATTATCTTTTGTCTTCTTTGATTTCAAGCTTCTTACCCGCTACCCACACTTTCTTTAAATGCTCGATAACATTCTTTGGTGTATCACTCGGTAAATCCACTGTGCTGAACTGATCAAATAATTTGATATGCCCGATATTACGACTATTAATACCCGCTTCATTGGCAATGGCACCGACGATATTGCGCGGCTCAACACCATCACTACGACCTACCTCAATGCGATAAGTTGTCATATTCATATCTGGCGAGCGACGCGCCCCTCTATCACGACCGCCACGATCATCACGACGATTGCTAAAGCGATCATTTCTATCACTTCTACGACCATCACGTCCGCCACGCTCCGAGCGATCAAAACGATCAGATCTTCTTGACTCTTGGACCTGAATTTCTTTAACAAAAAGTTTTTTGTCGCCTTGCGCTAAAAAGGCAAGTGCTGCCACCATATCATCAGCTTCAGCGCCATACTCAGTCGCAAATTCTTGCATTAATTCTTTAAACTTACTTAAATCTTTATGACGAATAATCTCAGCTGTTTCATGTTTAAAGCGTGCAACACGTTTTTCAGTAATTTCTTTAGCACTTGGTAACTGCATCTCTTCCATCGTATGACGAATAACGCGCTCGAGCATGCGTAATTGACGCAAATCTCTGGTGTAAATCAATGAAACTGCATCACCTTCACGTCCAGCACGCCCCGTACGACCAATACGATGTACATATGCTTCATTATCTTGTGGTAAATCATAGTTGATTACGTGACTAATACGCTCAACATCCAAACCACGTGCCACAACATCTGTTGCGACAAGAATATTAATTTTAGACGCTTTTAACTGGTCAATTATATACTCACGTTGGTTTTGTTGCATATCACCATTAATCGCTGCAGCTAAGTGACCACGCGCTTTTAAGCCATCAGCTACTTCAATGGTTGAGGTTTTGGTTTTAACAAACACCATTACACCATCGGTATCTTCAACTTCTAATACGCGATCAAGCGCATCTAATTTCGACAAACCTTTTACGACCAAAAAGCGTTGTTTAATGGTCTTAGCAGTTGCTGCTTTTGTTTTGATCTGTACTTTACACGGCTCACGCAAATATTCATTGACGATATTTAATACATCACGTGGCATCGTTGCTGAGAATAGCAAACGCTGACATGCTTCAGGTGTGTGCGATAGCACCCATTTGACATCATCAATAAAGCCCATACGTAGCATTTCATCCGCTTCGTCTAATACTAATGCTTTTAATGCATCTAGCTTTAATGTGCCTTTACGCATATGATCCATTACACGTCCAGCCGTACCAACAACGACCTGTACACCGCGACGCAGTGCCTGAATTTGGCGACCATATTCTTGACCACCATAAATAGAGGCAACTTCAAGCTTAGCAATATTCTTAGAAAAAGATTCAAACGCTTCAGCAACTTGGATCGCAAGCTCACGTGTTGGCGTTAAGACCAATACTTGCGGCATACGTTCTTTGCCAGATAAATCCATGTTATTTAGAAGTGGCAATGCAAATGCTGCAGTTTTACCCGTTCCAGTTTGCGCTTGTCCTAATACATCACGGCCTTGCAATACAAAAGGAATAGTATTTGCTTGGATTGGAGTTGGTGTTTGGTAACCCATTGCTTCAATAGCTGACATTATTTTTTCGTTTAAGCCCAAATTATGAAAGCTTAATTCTTGAGATTCATTGTTCTCGGTACTCATAGTGATTTAAAACCCAAAAGTTATGATACCCATCACTGCCCCTTCTGCGTTTTAAACGACTACAAACGATACGCGACGAGTATGTTGTTGATAAATTCAAGGCGACATTGTACCTGAATAAACAAAAAGGTACAGAACTATTTAAAGTTAATTTGTTCAAAATAACACCAGATCTTTAAAGAAGCTTACGTAACTCAAAAATGTATGCCACAACTATTGGTTACACTCAATATTCTATGATACCCTTAGCCAAATTTTTTTGGCAACTTATTTTGCTCTATGACAAGTCACTGGAATACGAAAGAAACAATTACATTACCTGCCGAGCTTAAGCATTGGCTATTTGATGTCAAACGCTTAGGTGTCACTTTGGCACAGTCCATACCTAACATCGACTTAAAGTGCATTGATGAATACCATGCGCCCATGGATGATGATGAAGCTGAGCTTTTGAACTTAAGTGAGCGCGCAAGTCGTATTCGTCTAATTAAACACCATCATCAAAATAACACTTATGTGTTTGGACGGACAATTATCCCTCAAAGCACGTATAAACGTTATCAAGATTGTTTTGACTCATTAGGTAATAACTCCATCGGCGAGCACTTTTTATTTAAAAATACACATATCACACGCAGTGAGTTCTATGTCAAACTTTGTCCATTTGATCTTTTAAAGCACAAACTTAACTTAAATAACACCTTTTCTACCAGCTCACTATGGGTGCGTGCATCTATTTTTACACTGGATGCTGAGCATCAGCTGTTAATTGAAGAATTTTTTGTGCATATGCCACCTGTTTAAACTTAAGCAATACCCATCGTAAATTATTTTGCGGTGTTTACTTGTAAAGTAGTTTGTGAAGATTAAAGCACGCAAAATACAAAGCAAAAAATTCTGTAAAATGGTTTATGATGGGTATAAAACAAGTATACTTAGCCCCTTACTATAAATAATACTAATATCACCATATTATATGAAAGCTTATTTTTACTTGATGCGCCTGCATCGCCCAATTCCTATCTTAATCATTCTTTACCCCACTTTATGGGGACTTTTTGCGGCCACTCCTGCACTACCTAGCTTCAAAATTTTTATTATCTTTGTGCTTGGTGTGATTATTATGCGCACAGCAGGATGCATCTTTAACGACATTGCTGATCGCGATTTTGACGGGCAAGTCAAGCGCACTGCCACGCGCCCCATAGCAACAGGAGAGATCTCTGTTAAACAAGCTGTTTTTGTTGGTATATTTTTACTTTTTATCGCTTTTATTCTGGTATTACAGCTTAATCTTATGACTATTTTACTGTCACTTATTGCTGTCATATTAGCGCTTAGCTATCCACTTTTTAAACGCTTCTTTGCCGTCCCACAACTGGCCTTAGGCTTCGCCTTTAATTTTGGCATTATCATGGCTTATGCAGCCCAGATTAATCACATTTCTTTATCTGCTTGGGTGTTATATCTTGCCACTATTTTTTGGACAATTTCTTATGACACGATGTATGCGTTAGCTGATAAAGATTATGATCTAACACTTAACTTACACTCCTCTGCGATTACCTTTGGCAAACATAATCTGTTGATCATGAGCATTTTCCAGATACTAACCATTATTTGTCTCGCAGTCTTTGGCATGTTACAACATTATAATACTGTCTTTCTCTTATCGTTAGTCATCATTGCCGTGTTATTTTTTTATCAGCATAAGACGTGGCAAAAAGGCGGCATTGCCCAGTGTATTAAGGCATTTTCAGATAATCACTGGGTTGGTCTTGTTATTCTATTGGCAATTTTGATGCAATAGCTATACTTTATACACTCAATGCACAAAAAGGATTTTACATGCGCTATTTAAGCATTCTACTTTTAGGGTATATTCAGTTTGGTTTTAGCTGTACTGATATTTTTATCAACAAATCCCCATTTCATATCACAGCACGCACACTTGATTTTCCATTAAAGCTATATACTCAAAGCTTTGAAACTTATAGTTGGTATCAAAAGATATTTCAAACTGATATTAATATCACCCACATCACTTCTCGTGCTTTTAGCTTTTACACAGGATATCTTGATGTTGAGAATACAACTAATCTTATTGCCAATCACGATAAAGTCCCTAAAGATAAACTTGCTCATTGGCAAAACAAATATGGTTTTTTCGGACGCTTAGGTTTTATTGGTTATACCTTAACCGACGGCATAAATACACAAGGTCTAAGTATTGCAGCGCTTTATTTACCAGACAGCGTTTATCCCAAATACAACGCTCATGATCCGCGTCCTGCACTTGGCATTTATGATTTATCCAATTTTATCTTAGGCATGGCCAACACAACCGCTAATGCATTAAAGCTTATTATGCAATATCAATTAGTGAAATCAGCAATGTATGCTACCAGTGGCTTGTACATCAAAGATATCCCCTTACACATTGTCATTCGTGATAAAACAGGACATAGTGCAGTCATTGAGTTTATCGATGGCAAAACCATTATTTATAACCATGCCACGAATGTACTCACCAATGCACCTGATTATGAATGGCAGATTAAAAACCTGACACACTATAAAACCTTAAATGATAAAGATGCCAAAGCAAGTCTGCCATTTGCTCCTTTTATCCCGAACTATAAAACGGTAATTAAATACGCACAACCTGAAGATGCTGGCCTTCTTGGTATGCCTGGAGATTATACATCCGTCTCACGCTTTGTACGCGCTAGCATTTTGACACGTGAATCACCAACACCACAAAACACCGAGCAAGCGTTATATCAAGCAAAAACAATTCTCTCGAGTGTCACCGTGCCCTATTATGAGGCAACGGCAACCTTATGGCAGTCAATTAAAGATCTAGATAATAAACGTATCTATTATCGTGATTTACTGTATTACGATCGTGATCGCATTAAACAAAATACCTTAAACAACGGCTTTGTTGAATATGATCTAACAAAGATGGATTTTATTGCACATACGCCAGAGCAATTAAATTCAGGATTGAGAACCACCCCCGAGGATCAAATTTCGGGGGTATTATCCATTAACGATATTCCTGGGTTAAATGATGCCAAAAATTTAGGGTTTAACTAAAGCATTAATGCCAACTCAGTTGCCTCTTTAATCGCGCGCTTCGCATCAACCTCTGCTGCGACATGCGCACCACCAATGATATGTACGTTTTTAACACCTTGCTCTATTAAATCATTGTATAATGATCTATCCGACTCTTGTCCAGCACAAATCACCACTTGGTCAACTTCAAGTAATTTCTTCTCACCTTTAAGTGTGATATGCAACCCAGCATCATCAATTTTGTCATAACTCACACCACTTAACATCTTAACCTTTTGATGCTTCAAGGTAGTGCGGTGAATCCAACCAGTTGTTTTACCTAGGCGTTTTCCTAGTCTTTCATCTTTGCGTTGCAATAGATAGACTTCTGCTTTTGGCACGGACTCATGCGGTTTGGTCAAACCACCGCGATGCGCCAAAGTGACATCAACTCCCCATTCGTGATAATAATCTTCAGCATTTTCACCGATTTTTTTACCGGCAAACACCAGAAAAACAGATACATCAAAACCAATGCCACCGGCACCAATAACTGCGACCTTTTTGCCAGCTGCCACTTCACCATTTAACAGCTGCATATAATTAACAACCATCGGATGATCAATCCCATCAATCTTAGGAATCCGAGGCATAACACCTGATGCAATCACAATCTCATCATAATTGAGTGATTTTAAATCCTCTACATTAACTTTGGTATTAAGCTTAACATTGACCTTGTTTGTATTTAGCTGATACTCAAAATAACGCAATGCTTCGGAGAACTCTTCTTTACCCGGCGTTTTTGCACTTAATTTAAATTGACCTCCGACCTTATCAGATGCTTCATAAAGATCAATCTGATGGCCGCGCTTGGCAAGCTCAATTGCCACCGTGCATCCAGCGGGTCCCGCGCCAATCACAGCAATATTCTTTTTATCCTTTGCAGGCTTTGATTGCATTAGACTTTCATTACAAGCATAAGGATTAACCAAGCAAGAAGCCTGTTTGCCAACAAAGACGTGATCTAAACAGGCTTGATTACACGCGATACAGGTATTAATTGCTAGGGATTGGTTATTTTGTGCTTTTTTGACAAAATCAGGATCAGCTAATAATGGGCGCGCCATTGAAATAAGATCTGCTTTTTGCTTTTGTAAAATATCTTCAGCTATTTCTGGTGTGTTAATACGGTTAACGCAAACTACAGGAATATTAATATGCTTACGGATTTCCTCGGTAATCGGCACAAAAGCCGCGCGTGGTACTTGCGTGCTAATCGTTGGGATACGCGCTTCATGCCAGCCAATGCCTGAATTAATAATCGTCACACCCGCTTTTTCTAAGGCTTTAGCTAAAGTAACGACCTCATCAAAACTGCTGCCCTTATCAACCAGATCAAGCATTGATAAACGAAACATAATAATAAAGTCTTCACCGACTTTCTGTCGCGTTGCTTTGATGATTTCAAGCGGCAAACGCATCCGATTTTCAAAGCTGCCACCCCATTTATCTTTACGTTTATTAGTATGCTCAACAAGAAACTGATTAATTAAATACCCCTCAGATCCCATGATCTCAACACCATCATAACCTGCCTCTTTGGCAAGTATAGCCGCACGTGCGAAGTGTTTAATCGTGCGCTTAATGCCACAATTACTTAATGCTCTGGGTTTAAATTTATTCATCGGCGCTTTAAGCTTTGAAGCACTGACACACAAAGGATGATAACCATAGCGCCCAGCGTGTAAGATCTGCATCAGAATTTTGCCATCTGCTTTGTGTACCGCCTCAGTCACTAAACGGTGTTTTTTAACTTCCTTTTGATTGGTTAGCTTAATAGCAAAGGGGTAAAGCCATCCTGAGATATTAGGTGCCACACCTCCTGTGACAATCAAACCCACACCTCCTTCAGCGCGCTTTTGATAGAAATAAGCCAAACGCTCAAATCCACCTTTTTGCTCCTCAAGCCCCGTGTGCATCGACCCCATTACCACGCGATTTTTTAACGTCGTGAAGCCTAAATCCAAAGATTCTGATAATAATGGATAAGGATTTTTTTGATCCGTCATAATAATATAAACTCCTCTTTATGTTTCTCCCTGCAGTCAATAGATAAATTATTGATGATTAATACCTAAAGCAAACCAATAGCTGGCAAATGCCTCCTCAACAATATCAGCTATTAATTGTAAAAAAGGCGCATAATGCTGATTCACATGCGCATCATCTAATGCATTATAATATTCCAAACGCTTACTGACAGGTAATACTGCAGGTGGGTAACCATGTTGCATTAAAATTAAGTTCATCAATAGTCTACTGGTACGCCCA
Organism: Cysteiniphilum sp.; assembly: GCF_057495195.1. NCBI lineage: Bacteria > Pseudomonadati > Pseudomonadota > Gammaproteobacteria > Thiotrichales > Fastidiosibacteraceae > Cysteiniphilum > Cysteiniphilum sp. Next base: position 22,572 of record NZ_JBXTEF010000113.1, read on the forward strand.
TTACCATCAACAAAAGGGTGTATTTTCACAAACTCACTATGCACACGAGCTGCTTTTTCTATCGGATGCATATTATGCCATGAAGCATAGTCACTTATTAATGAAGACATTAATTCATCCAAATGAATATATTCAGGTGGCACATGAGTTGCACCAATAATTTGTACGTTTACTTCTCGATATCTTCCTGCATTGTCATCATCAATTTGCTTTAAAATCAATTGATGCAAAGATTTAATAACCCACGCATTAATTGGCGTATTTTCATTAACCAAAGTTTCAATATATAGAATTGCTTCTTTATGATTGATTGCCTCAAAGTGCTCTCTTAACGTTTTACCCCCAACGGTAATCCCTTCAAGTGCAACTTTTGTTTCCTTAAGTGTCAGCGTATTTCCTTCAATCGCATTAGAGTGATACGTCCAGTTTAGAATAAGATTTTCATGTAAATTGTGAACAACCTCTTTAGGCAAAGGGCGATATGCATCAAGCTTTTGCTTCATTAAGGTATATTTACTAAAGTCCATCGTTAATCTCTTTGATACTTTTCTTTAACATACTGATCAACGATCACCATAAACTCTTTAGCAATATGCTCGCCTCTTAATGTATGCTTTTTCTGTCCATCGATAAACACTGGTGCAACAGGTGCCTCACCCGTACCTGGCAGACTAATACCGATATTGGCATGTTTACTTTCACCTGGACCATTTACCACACAGCCCATTACCGCAACTTTCATGTTTTCAACACCGATATATTGATGCTTCCACATGGGCATTTGCTCACTAAGATAGTTTTGAATATCATTGGCAAGCTCACGGAAAAAACTACTGGTTGTCCGTCCGCATCCTGGGCATGAGGAAACTGTTGGCGTGAACGCTCTTAAGCCCATCGTTTGCAAGATCTCACGACAGACTTTTACTTCATTGGTGCGTGGCGCACCTGGCTCTGGTGTTAAGGATACACGAATGGTGTCGCCTATACCTTGCTGTAATAAATAACCAAGGCTCACACTACTGGCAACAATACCTTTAATCCCCATCCCTGCTTCAGTTAATCCTAAATGCAAAGGATACGGGCATTCACGTGCGAGCTTTTGGTAAACTTCAATTAAATCCTGAACATCACTGACCTTACATGATACGATGATTTTATCAGCCTTAAGTCCCAAACGCTCAGCATACTCTGCACTTGATAGCGCTGACTCAATCAGCGCTTTGTGCATAATCTCACGCGCGGATAACGGTACCGTCAGTTGACTATTCTCATCCATCAACTTTGCTAATAGGGCTTGATCTAAGCTACCCCAATTGACACCAATACGCACTGGCTTATCGTATTCAATCGCCCTTTGCACAATCTCAGCAAACTGTGTATCTTTCTTGCGACCAAAGCCAACATTGCCTGGATTAATGCGATATTTATCCAGTGCTTTAGCACATTCTGGAAAGTCTGCTAATAATCTATGACCATTGTAGTGAAAGTCGCCAACTAAAGGCACATCACAGTCCTTTTGTAATAAGCGCTTTTTGATCTCAGGGACGGCTTTAGCTGCTTCTTCATCATTAACCGTAATGCGCACAAGCTCGCTACCCGCGCGATGAAGTGCTAAAACTTGTGACACTGTTTTTTCAATATCGGCAGTCGCTGTATCCGTCATCGATTGCACGACAACCGGCGCTCCACCACCAATTGTGATATTCCCTACTTTTACCGCAATAGACTTATGCATAGTATGGCTATAGTCCTAATTTGTGTTCGATTAATTTCTCAAGTTTCACCGTATCAATGGCAAACTTACGAATACCTTCGGCTAATTTCTCCGTTGCCATTGGGCTTTCATTCATTGCCCATCTAAAATCACCTTCTGTTAATTTGCGATCTGATTGATTGGTTTTTTCAGTCTCAACTAACTGTCTATTTAACGTATTATCATCCTGCTGTAACTGTTGTAATAAGTTTGGCGCAATCGTCAGTGCATCACATCCTGCTAAGGCTTCTACTTGTCCAACATGGCGGAAACTTGCCCCCATTACAATCGTTTGATAACCATAACGCTTGTAATGCTGATAAATTTCTTTAACCGATAACACACCGTTATCTTCACTGATATCAGGGAAGCTTGTTGCACCTTGCTCTTTCATATACCAGTCAGTAATACGACCAACAAAGGGGGAAATCAAAAAGACTTTAGCCTGCGCGCAGGCTATGGCTTGGGCAATACTAAACATCAAGGTTAAGTTACAGTTAACCCCCTCTTTTTCAAGCACTTCAGCAGCCTTAATCCCTTCCCAGGTTGATGCAATCTTGATAAGTACACGCGATTTATCAACACCAACTTCTTGGTATTTATGAATTAAGCGACGCGCGTAATCAATGGTCGCTTCTCTATCAAACGATAAACGCGCATCAACTTCAGTGGAAACACGTCCAGGGATTACCTTTAAAATCTCAACACCGAAACTTACTGCCATATCAAGCATTGCCTCATCAATACGTGATTTACCACTTAAATGTGCACTTTTTGATAACGCTTGATCAATCACATAATCGTATGTTGGCATTTTAGCTGCATTTAACAACAGGCTTGGATTTGTCGTCGCATCAACGGGTTGATATACTTTAATTTGCGCAAAGTCGCCGGTATCAGCAACCACTTTGGTCATTTGTTTTAACTGTTCTAATTTATTCATCTGTTTTTCCATTTTTTACTGTTTTTCACTGTCTATATCTTATTGTGTCATAGCATATAGTTGATTAGCTTCACGCTCAAGCTTTCGCCTAGCAATATAACACTTCTTGTATATCCGCATAGCCCTCAAGACACATTACAAGGCGATCAAATCCTAAAGCAACACCTGAGCACTCAGGACTTTGATCAAGACAGGCTAATAAGTCTTGATCAATAGGGGTAGCTGCTTTGTCAAGGCTTTGACGCAAATCTAAATCATGCTGAAAACGCTTGGCTTGTTCAGTCGCACTGATTAACTCATAATAGCCATTGGCTAACTCAATGCCTTGATAAAAAAGCTCAAAACGCTTAGCAACCATTTGCCCACTACTATCTGGCGTCACGCGCGCTAAGGCAGCTAGCACTTCAGGGTAATCATAGACAAACACAAATTGGTGCGCTTTAAGTTTAGGCTCAATGACATGGGTGAATAATACATCTAAGCACTCAATGATATTTGGACTTGCTAGGCCTTGAATATCACCGACATGCTGATAAAGCGCTTTTTGCAAAGAGCTCAAGCCTGCCGTATGTGGATTTATGCCTACCAACTGTTGAAATAATGCTTTATAGCTAAAATACTCAATGGATGCTTGCGGCTTAAGCATAAGTAACATTTGTGCAATTTCCTCACGCAATGCCGCATCATCCAATCCCACACGATACCATTCAAGCATCGTAAATTCATGATGATGATATTGTGCTTTAGGATCATCGCGAAATGCTTTACAAATCTGATAAATACACCCTGAGCCTTGTGCTAATAATCGCTTCATTGCATATTCCGGTGAGGTTTGCAAAAACCGTGTGCCTGACTGGGTATTAATAGCAAAAGCATCGATATAGGGATCACTCACTGGATATGGGTAAGACAAAGGAGTATCAACTTCTAATACACCTCTTTGAGCAAAAAACTTGCGAATTTTTGTAATGTATTCAGCACGCCGAATCAGTGCACTATTTGATGGTAGCATAATCTAGATCATCTATATAAAGTCCCAACATTCTAACAAACAAGTAAGATGAAAATAACTGTTATTAACGATTACAATTAAACTTATTCCGGATAAATTTCACTCGCCAAACCGACAATGAGTGGATCAGGTTTAATCGCAATATTCATATCTTTATTTTTGTAATCCAGTCGTGATAATACAAAACGCATGGCATTAATACGTGCGCGCTTTTTGTCATCTGATTTAATCACAGTCCAAGGAGCCAACTCAGTATCGGTATGCAAAAACATACTTTCTTTGGCTTCGGTGTAATCATCCCATTTATCCAAACTCGCCTTATCAATCGGACTTAGTTTCCATTGCTTCAATGGATGCACCCCACGCGATTGGAAGCGCTTCTTTTGCTCTTTTTGACTAACTGAAAACCAAAACTTAAATAGCTTAATACCACTTTGCACCAGCATTTTTTCAAGATCTGGTGCTTGTGTTAGAAATAGTTGATATTGCTCAGGTGTGCAAAAGCCCATCACCTTTTCAACACCTGCGCGGTTATACCAGGATCTATCAAAAAGAACGATCTCACCGGAGGTTGGTAAATGGCGAATATAACGCTGAAAATACCATTGCCCCTGCTCACGCTCAGATGGTTTCTCCAATGCCACAACGCGCGCACCCCGTGGGTTAAGATGCTCCATCATCCGCTTAATCGTCCCTCCTTTACCGGCAGCATCACGTCCTTCAAAGATAATCAGTACCTTCTGACCTGTTGATCTTACCCACTGCTGCATCTTCAAAAGCTCAATTTGTAATTGTGTTTTCTGCTGCTCGTAAACCTTTCTTGGCATTTTTTCCTGATAAGGGTAAATATTCTCAGTAAAGAGTTTACGACGATTTAATAAATCAAGTGATGTATCGGTCATATCCATGTGCTTTGCTATCTATATATAGCTTTATTGTAGCGCTACAAGGAATAACTACAAGTAAACATCTAGCGGATATGCCTACCGTAAAGCATTTAGAAATGCTAAATAACTGAATAACTGTGTGCAATGAGTATGTTCTTCTCGTAAATATCGAAAACGATGCTAAGCTTATACCTGCCTATGTAAACAACGTCATCGCACAAGGAGTTTTTGATGATTAGAAATACACGAATAATTTCCCTATCCACAATTGGTGCATTTTCACTAATCCTCTTTGGCTGTGGCGGTAGTAGCTCTCCATCAACCACTGCACTATCACTTGCTGGCACGACCAACCAATATTACAACCAAAGCTATACTTATAGAGCAACCTTTTCCAACCTTGGGAGCACTCAGGGTACTGGCATCACAAACTGCACATTGAATATTTCAGGAGATGCTAGCGCCTATCTGCAAATTGTTAGTACACAAACCACTGCTAATCAATGCATATTTACGGTAAAAGACAGTAATACAACAAACACCAATTTATTAGCCTCACTATCAGCAACTGCTACCTATAATAATCAAAGTTATCAATCCGGTAATAACCTTCAAGTAGAAGCATATAGCATCCAAGTCAACCCACCACAGCCAGGAACCACCAACTACTGGCGCCTAAACTTTCCTTCAGGCACGCCTTTGCCAAGCTATGTTTATCAAGGTCAGAAGTTAATTGCTTATGTTGAAAGCTTGGCACAACCGGTTTTTTTAATGCCGACAAATACAAATGGTAGTTTCCAAATCATCACGCCTAATGGCAATGGAACTTACCGAGGTTGTCAGTTGACGATGTCTCAATCAAATAATGTCTCTGGCAGCTGTCCTGGAATTAGCACACCTCAACTCAGTGGTAATGAACTTAATGTTTCCTATGCTGCAGGCACATTACCAAGTATCACACCACAAGTAACGCCAACGCCCCCAACATACCCACCACGACAAATTGTTTTTATGAACAATCTTACTTTACCCGTTACCATAAAAGTTACCGGTGCAGGTCAAACAAGTTCATTCACAGTAAATGCACAATCAAGCTATAACTATGCCATTCCTGATGCTGGCTTAACATCCTATAATTTTCAAATTTCTAGTATTAACACGCGCAATGTGAGTGACGGCACGTATGGTGAGTATGCAACACTTTTAGAGATAACTTATCCAGCACTTACGGATATTCATAATCAAGCAAACATTGATGTGTCAATGGTTAATGGTTATAAATGCGAATCAAGGGTTGAATAATAATCAAAAATAAAGTTTACGAGTTGCCAATCCATAATTTATTGTGTTAATGAACCAACAAAAACACTAAGATACGATGGACTGGCTAAGCAATATTATATCACTATACCTGCAAATATCAGAATATTATGAATCAACTTTGCAATATTTCTGTGAAAGGTTTAGCAATAACAGTAATCCTGTTTTTACAGATCAAGAAGTTATAACAATATACCTCATGGGCATTATTGAAGGACGCAGAAAGATAAAAGATATCTACCATCATGCAAAGAGCTACTGGAACGATCTTTTTCCAAACTTACCATCATACGCGGCATTTAACCATAGACTAAATCGCTTAGAAGATGTTTTTCCAGTATTGCTTGGATGCTATCAGCACAGGTTGCCTCATGCTATTTATGATCAGATAAAGCCGAGAGTCGTTGATTCAATGCCAATTATTATGGCACAAAATAA
>NZ_JBXTEF010000114.1:0-2371 GCF_057495195.1 Cysteiniphilum sp.
TATCCTATTTTTAAAAGCTTGCTAATCTTACCCCTTGAATAGTTTTCATTTTCGTATAAATCAATCGCTCTGTCTCGTAAATCTTGGCTGTATGCTTTCATATTTCAAAAATGAAAGCAAGTATAACAGACTTAACTAAATCTTTCTCGTGCTAACTATAAATATGCGTTCCAGTAGTAAAATCATAATGATATGAGTCAAGTTGAGTATTTTTTGGCAAGATTTCTCGTATTAATACTTTTGCTTCATCGATTTTCATGTTTGTTATCCTTTTTCTGATAATTATTGATTATTATACCGCCAACTAATAAGAATGTATATTAACCAGTATTAGAATAACAAAATCATTAATATCATTATGCGACAAATATAATGCTCCACTTTTGCGACAGAAATATTGCCCCACTTAGATAAAACAAGGCGCACCATTATCTATCATAGCGCAGACGCTACAAATCAAAATAAGTGATATAATGCGCTTAGATAATCCTAACGCTTTAGGGAAATAATGGCAGACCACCACGACAGACTCATCAAAGACCTACTCAATAACCGCGATTTTTCGTTGTCATTTTTGCGCCAGTACGTACAGCGTGAGCTTGTGGCATTGATAGATTGGTCAAGCGTTGAGTTAGGTTTTGCCAATGTCGAACACACCAGACAGCAGCATAAAAAGAACGTGAAGCAAAAAGAACAATCCGATTTGGCGTGTTTGTTTAAGTTTAAGGACGGCAGACAAGGCGCAATCTTGGTGCATATTGAGGTGCAAAGCACCGATGATATGACTATTTTAATTCGTTCTAGACATTATCAAACCGCCTACTTGTTGGACTTTATCAAACGCAACAAAGGCGTAAAGAAATTGCCTTTAGTGGTTAGCATTATTTACTATACGAACAAAAAGCCATTTAGCTATAGTACAGATATTAACGATTACTTTGAAAACAAAGAGCTAGCAGAGAAGTTTGCATTTACAACGCAGTTTGTGGACTTAGTAAGCAAGAGTGACGAAGAAATATTGCAGCATGACTATATCAAAGGCTTAGAAATCATATTGAAGTATGCAGCCAAGAAAGATATTGATAGCGTGTTAGCGTTGGCAGCTAAGACGATAACGGACTATGACAGCTTTTCTAGGCAGACGTTGATTAAGTATATGAGCGACTACTCAAACTTAGACTTTGACCAATTTTATGATAAGATAGTAAACAGTAATATAGACTTACAAGGTGACGTTATGACAGTATCACAACAGATTGAAGAAAGAGCGTTACAAAAACATGCGCCAATACTTAAAGCCGAAGGGCGGCACTTAGCTCATTTAGCTACGGCTCGCAATATGCTTTTAAGGGGCTATGACGCTAAAGAAGTGGCAGAGCTTAACAATCTATCAATCGAAGAAGTAAACGCCTTAGCGGACGAGGTAAAGGGCAAGAAGCATTAATTTTGAGTTTAGCTTGTGGTTCCCTTTCTTATGGTTACTTTCCTTTACCGCAGGCTAAAACCTTTTCGGGCTAGCCAATGGGGTTAAACAAGCTTTATCTTCCATGCACTAAAAACAATAGCCCGAAAACCAATTTTCCACCCCCGAAGAATTCACCCCAATAATTGAGTTCCTATTTTACGCCTAGAAATGAGGCGGGATTTTCAAGGCTATCTGGCCATAGCTGAAAGCTATATATTTCAAGGGTTTATTGATTTAAAAGTGGTATTTTTCGCTGTTTTCTGGCCTTCCTATTTTGCACCCACAAATTAAGGGCTATTTTTCAAGCAAGGTTATTGCGTCAATGAATGCGTGGTTATGTTTTGAGGTTATTGCTTAGTTGTGTATAACAATATCCTTATAAGATTGCACGGTATCAATATCCCTTTCTGCATCGTGCCCTAAGTGTTTAGCAAGTTCAAAATCGTAAAAGTTATCTGATTCATTCGGCTTTGCTTGTTCGATCTCGTACTTAACCATGGCAGCGTAGAGTTGGCGCATGGACTTAGGCAGTAGCTTTATTGTAACGGCAGGATTGCAAATCATAGCGACTTGATTATCACGCTGTGGCGTTAAGGCAGATCGTAATGGTGTGCCAGTAGATTTATCGAATTTTCGATAGTCGTCACCGTAAACAGTAAAGTCTTTGATTTCACGTAAGACATTAATGGCTTGCATGATGAGGTGGCTATTTGCAAATACTTTAAATTCAATGGATTTATTTTGTTTGTCGTCATCGTTTTTCTGCTTTGCGAGGCCTGTCATTTTCATTGTGTGAGCGTTTACTATTTCAAAGTTACCAGTGACACACACTTCATAGATACGTCTGCCAGTGAGTAGGCAGATGCTTAAGCAGAGCTTTGCCCATGATTGGTAACGTGATGGTTG
>NZ_JBXTEF010000115.1:0-6057 GCF_057495195.1 Cysteiniphilum sp.
GATGCACTTGCATAATTTCTTGGTTATTGGCAAATGCAACGGCATTGCCAAATTTGTTGGCTAATTCTCCCTTATTTAGCTGCTTTTCAATATCCTGCCGCAACTCAACTTTATCGATATACTCCAAAAGGAAGATTGATTTAATGATGCGTCCAAATTCTTTAATAGCATCCTGTAGTGTGTGTTGCGTATCATAAGAGTTCAGGCGTTTTAAAATAGTTGATGCCTTAAACTCTTTTGTCTTAATACTTGCCACAAGTCTGAGGATTAACTCCCAATTATCTTTGATGATATTTTTTTTGATTTTGTAGCTTGGCAAAATTTGATATTTTTTACTCTCAAGATCTTTTTTGATGCTGTAAAATGAGGATAACACTTGCTCTTTTATGTTTTTAATCCTTGGCGCAAACTTAATGCCCAATAGATGACTAATTGCAAATATGATCTCAGTATAGCCATGTGTATCAGTTGAATGCATATCAGGCTTAATACTCTCACTATGGGTTAACCCATCAATCACATAGGGTGCATCTCTATCTGAACTTGTAAAAGCCGTACTGTAAAAGAACATTCCTCTTTCATCTAAGAAAGCGTAGATGTTTGAACCTTTGCCTTGACCAAAGTATTTATAGGAAAAGTTAGCATTTAATGACTCAGCTGTTACACATCTCTTTTGACCATCGCTAGATGAGTGCAATAGCTGCTTTTCTTTTTTAAATAGGTTTGTCACATCCATTTTTTTCATGAAATTAATAATAGACTCATTGATTTCATACAAATTATCGAGAGTAAAATACCAGGTTATTGCATTGGATAGCTTGTCATAATTAATACCAACAGAGGTGTTTGATAGTTGATATGCACCCATATTGCTTGCTAAGGCAAACAGTCCTGCATAGAAGGTCTCACTTGTAGGCCTTACTTTATTATCTTTAACTTTGTAATGCCTAAAGTGTGATGAAAAATTTGTATACGCATCAATGTCACGAATAATATTTAAAATGGGGATGTTTTCAAAGTGGCTAAATAATTGCGCAAGACCATCGTAATCTGGCTTTTCTACGGCGGGTGTATTTATGACGAATTGACCGTTTTTGCTATAACGGACATGTTTGTTTTCTCTACTAAGCACACGTTGATTAATATCATAATAAGCGTTATCAAGTTTATTTTGAAGCTCAGTAAGCAATTGATCTATGTCTGCAAACTTTTCTAATCCTACACGCGCCAAAACAACCTTACGATTTTTCTGCCATTGCTCTTCGTTTATCATATAACTTTCGATAGATAGGTATTTATAGGAATGGATCAGGCTAATAGTGCCATTGCGAACATTTTCAAAAATATGCATAAATAAGAAGCTTTTATATAACTTGGGATTAAATTTTTCACGCTTGTATATTGCCTTGTACTCATCAGAACTTAAATGATCGTAGGGTGCATTTTTGGTGATTTTAGTCGTTGTTTGATAGTAATGAATGGCCTTTGATAAAGCTTCGTTATTAATTGTAAACTGCAGGTGTTTAATAATGTCACCTATTTTTCCATGAAGACTATCGGATTTTTCAATCATGACATCGTAGAAGATATTTTTAATTTCCTCCTCAGACAGTTTGTTATTAAGGTTTTCAGCGCTTTGATCAGCTTGCTGCTCCTTGTCTGAAACTTCTAGTGGAATGATAAGTTTCAATAAATTGAGTTTTGAAATATTATCCATATCCTCCCTGTGAATTACATTTCTGGCTTGATTGAGCATTTTGGTCTTTGATTGATAGCCATCTAATACATCTCCGCTTAAATCATCGTTTTCTTCGGCACGCTCAAGCTTTTTGGCATCAAATGCTTTCTCTACAGCGGTGCTATAGCTTTTTACACATTTCAAGATAATATCAAGCCAATTATCATCATAATTTCGGCATTGGAAAGTGATAAACGCAGTTAAATATAAATATTGCTTGTACTTATCCTCAATTTCAAAAATCTGTGCCTTTGTGTGAGCTTTAATAACCCAACCAGCATAATAACGAATGGCTTCTGACGATAAATCAAGGGCTTTTACTAAATCTTCTATCTCCATGTATATGCGCTTTAAGATAAGATATTTATGTAATGACTCACTAATTTTGCCTTTAGCGGTTGATTGACAAATGGTTTTTAAGTTGGTCAGCAGTTTCCTGCGAGCAGGGTCACCTTCGTATAGAAGGTCATCAAGCGCTTTTTCGTGCTCAATAGAAATAAGTGATTTTAGTTTCGCTATTAATTCATCTTCAAAGTCACGATAATGTGTCGTAATCACTTTGCAGAAGTGATCATAGCTTGGCGTTGATATTTTTTTCTCATGCAAAACATCAATTACTGAGAGCATGATTTGCTTGGGGTAGAGCTGCTTGGCAACCAGTTCGGTCACTTGTTCTGAAATTAAATCATCGTAATGCTTCCATGGCTCATAGCCTAGGAATTCAAGTATTTTGGCAGTATGATTATTATGTGTTTTAACACGATAGTTTTCTTTTAGTGATTGAGGAATAACCTTTAGGTTTAAAAGTTCTGCAACGTAGTAAATATCAGCATTTCTAAACTTGTCAGTGGTAAAGAATTTTTTGGTCGCTTTAAAATATCCTAATTGAATCATAAACCCCAATTTATTTTCAGGTTTACTCTGCTGGATGCTTCTTAAGATCTTATGTGTTCTTGCATCTAAGGCAAAAACAGCCATTCTTTGAGTCTTGTCAAACCTTGGTGGTCGATTAAAATCAGTAATTTCATGCTCTGGTAAAATGTGGAATTGACTCACTTATTCTTCCTCCGATATCTTGTCAACTGAATCTGATAAATCGTCAAATGATGGTTGGCAGTAAAGCCTTGTTGTATCCAGGCTTTCATGTCCCGCCAATAAGGCAACTTTTTCAAGAGACACATCTGCATTGACTAAGTTTTTACAAAAGGTGTGTCGCAAAATATGTGGCGTTATAAAATCCAGTTCAGTATACTCAAATCGTCTATTAATCATAAGCTGTACCCCTCTGATGGTAAGCTGACCTCGCTGCCCACTAATGACATGCTCAGATTTGCCAGCCATCTTTGCAAACCCTAATTTCAATAATGCATTTCTGGCATCTTTATTCAGCGGAATATCTCGATAACGGTTTGCCTTGCTGTAACGCACTGTGATAGCACCTTTTTTATCTGTCATGCGCACATCAGACCATTTAAGGCTAACAAGCTCGTTTACTCTTAACCCCGTATTCAATAATATTTTGATAATGGCATAATCTCGGTCATTAGCATATTTTTCCAGATGTCTAAGCATGGCATTTTGCTGATTTTTATCGAGCCATCTAGGTGTCGTATTGGTTTCTTTAACCATTTTAGGCAAAGGGAAGCGTTGTTGAATACGGTCAGTATCTAGTAACCAGTTAACAAATGTTTTCAATACGCCAATTTTTCGGTTAATTGAACTTGGCTTCATAGGATGATCAATTAAATGCTGCTTGTATTGCCTAAGATCAGTTGGTGTGATTTTTTTTGCTTTGAGTTCTTCATGATTATTTTGCTCAAACCATTTAGCAAAAAGATACAAATCAGAAGTATAACTTTTGATAGTTGCAGGTGATCGATCATTAGCTATGAGGTAATCAATAAATGTCTCAATCAGATAAATTTTGTCCATGTTTTCTTATGCGATGAGTTTTTTGAGGGATAATTTAGCATATTTAACTGGTTTATGCGATGACTTATTGCTTATCTCATCGTGTAATATTACTTATGAATATGCGAGTTTTGTCTAATTGCGGAATTACCCCATATCTTCAGAAGAGATATTTACGGATAATTCTAAATTAATACATGAAGAATACTTTGCTGGGGAAAATATGAAATATCAAAAAATCGCAGTCATTCAAACACCAGAATTCAAAAGCTACGACCCAACTAATGATGTTATTAGGGCACTCAAAGAAAGTAAAACCTATGAAGAATACCTTAGGAATCATAATGAAAAGTATGACATGGATAAAGATGGTTCGCTTTATAAAGCAATAAGTCAGGAGCTTTATAAAAAAACATTGAAAAGTTACCAAGATTATCAAGTTGCTTTTGATGCAAGGGAGCAGAAAAATAAAATTAGTAAAGCTTCAAAAGAAGTTGAAATTACAGAAGAATGGCATAAGCTTCAAGAAAAACTTCCAGAGACCATCGAAAATATCGATATTAACGATTTGATTAAAAGAGATAATGAGGCTTCGACAGACAAAAAATTAGAATACTCAATAAATAACGGTAAATTATATGAATGGTTAAATGAAAATTTTCAAAGTAAATTTACAGAACAAGACAATGAATTCCTGAAAGAACACTTACTTTCTAATATACCAAAAGAGAAAAATAACTGGTCTGTAATCAATAATGCTAACAACCCTGTTATGCGTAGATATGCGCTTGAAATATTTAGCAATCGACCTTTGCTTGAGAAAGAATATAAGTTATTTGAAATAAATAAAATTAAACCTTTAAGACCTGATGAAAATGAAGAGGAGCTTGAAAAAAAGTTTCAAATCAATAAACAAGCAATTAAAGATCAGTCCACATCAGTATCTACCGATAGAACATTATATTTTGAACTACAGCACAATGAAAGTGCTCAGGCAGATGTTGGTCAGATTCAACAGTATATCATCTCACAGTATGGTGGCGATAATAATGCACTTTCAATTGATAGTTGTCGCAATGAAATTTATCAAGTTGATGTGAGTAATACTAAGTCTATTATTCTCGGTGCATATGGGGTCAATGAACAAAAAGAGTTAGAAGCTGCACTGGGATTAGCAAAAGATAAATTAAAAAATAAAGACTGTGATCAAGCACTATTTATTATGAACATAGGTGCCCACTTTTTAACTGGAAAGTTAACTTTTAAAGATGATCAGTATTCTGTCGAATTGCACAATGGAAACGACGCACACGGAACTCTTGAGAAGGCTTTAAAAAATAAAGATCTTAACAATATTGTCTATAAAACTAAGTCAATACAATATTCAAACAATGGTTGTGGCTATGCTGCTCTTTATCAACTAGAACACATGGCGCGCGAAACTGGTAACTATAGGGACAATAAGCTTTCATACGAAGAAGAAACCATGATGCGTGAAAATGTTGGTTTAGTTAACTTAAAAAACAATAGTCACGTTGAAAAAGATAATGTATACAGAATCATTGATAGTGATGGTGAGATAGTAAAACAACCATCATTAGAGTTAAATCAAGAAATAGATAGGTTGATATCAAATATTAAGCACCAGAAAAGTACTTTAAATAATGAAGAGTCCTTTTCTAGAGAAGACTCCATTATAACGCTCGGAACTGAAATTAAAGATTTATATTCAGAATATCACAGAAATACACACCTTAATAAATCAGTAAATTCAAATAAATACTCAAACCATGACTCCAACAAGGCAAATCAAACGTTGTATAGCAAGATTAATGAATTCTACAAAAAAACTTCAGAAATAGCAGATAATCAGCTTGATAATAAATTAAAAAATGAAACTGATAAAGTAAGAAAAATTCAGGAGTCGCTTGATAAGGATTTTGCGAGTAAGTTGCAGAAAAGATTCATAACTGAGCATCAAAAAAATAGCAAAAATACAAAAGAGCCTATGCCAATATTTATGAAGAATTATCTTGACCATGAGAAGATAAAGGAAATATCAAACTCTAACCCTAGTCCAGGATCAAAATAAAAGTATAACATCCACGGTTTATACCAAAATTGCATAATGCTTATTGTTAATAGAGTGCAAAGTACAGAAGCCCGTATTTACAAGTCGCAAACTCTTATGCGATTAGAAATGGTCGTGCATCGTTTGTTTTGTAATAAATTGGTGACTATATGGGATTGTATAACACTGCTTCTTAAGAGTGATTTTTGCTCATAAATGCTTGGTTTTGGCCGATTTGTCCAGAATCTTCAGATTAACCCAAATAAGGGAGAATTAGCCAACAAATTTGGCAATGCCGTTGCATTTGCCAATAACCAAGAAATTATGCAAGTGCATC
>NZ_JBXTEF010000116.1:0-2704 GCF_057495195.1 Cysteiniphilum sp.
CTTTCAGACTTTACAAGGAGAAGAATTAAATGAATAGAAAAGATCCCTATAAACCTATGCTTTGCAAGAGGGGTGCTTAAGCTTGCGAGGCGGGGTGTTGAGGTAAAAAAGTGCGTAACACCAATGAGTTAGGAAGTTTAAAAATAAGAAATAATTTGAGGAAATCAATGTCATATATTATCTATCAGGAGCAAGAAGATATCGCTTATGCGATGTTTGACAAGCTAGTCACATTGTCACACTCGACACAAGATTGTGTGCATATTGCATTATCAGGTGGTACAACACCTAAGAGTATCTTTGAGCTGATTAATCAACTAGGGCAATCCACGGCAATCAATTGGCAGAAGCTTCATTTTTGGTGGTGTGATGAGCGTTGTGTCGATTTTACGGATAAAGAAAGTAATTTCGGTGAGGCCGATAGGTTATTGTTTGCAAGTGTTGGTATCCCAAGGGAGAATTTACATCCAATGCAAGGCGATATTTCACCTGAACAAGCCGCCCTTAACTATGTTAGCCAGTTAAAAAAGCATGTACCACAAATCGATGGCGTGCCGCAGTTTGATTGGGTATGGTTAGGTATGGGTGATGATGGGCATACCGCATCTTTATTTGTCAATGGTGTGCCATTATCATCAGATAAATGGGTTGAGGTTGCCGTGCATCCAAGCACAAAGCAAACACGGATTACCTTGACACTTAAAGTACTTAACAATGCCAAAGCGATTGACTTCTTAGTGACAGGTGAAAACAAAGCCACTATGTTAGCTAAGGTATTTGATTGCGAGAGTGTGACGATAGATTATCCGGCTAAAGCGGTGAATCTCACAACTGGGCGCTTAGTTTGGCATATTGATCAGACCGCTGCCAGTGAATTGGATAAGGGATAAGAGCAAGGAATTAAAATGAATCAACATATAAGACAGCAGTTAGAGCATTTGCTGAAGACGGATTATTCAAGCTTAGATATCAAACGTTTATTTAAAGCAGATGAAGATCGATTTAATAAATATCATTTGCAGGTTGATAGTTTATTATTGGATTATTCAAAAAATAAGTTAACGGATGATATCTTAGCGACACTTTTTGAGTTGGCTCGTGATGCAAAGGTTGAGAAGTATCGCGATAAAATGTTTGCTGGAGAGAAGATTAATACCAGTGAGCATCGCGCTGTATTGCATACTGCATTGCGTGATTTCTCTGATCAAGCGATTATGGTCGATGGTGTTGATGTTAAACCTGAAATTATCAAAGAGCGTTTGCGTGTCAAAGCGTTGGTTGAAAAAGTCCATACTGGGCAATGGCGTGGGCATTCAGGCAAAGAGATCACTGATGTTGTTAATATTGGTATTGGTGGCTCTGATTTGGGACCTAGAATGGTGGTTGAGGCGTTAGCACCTTATCACTTAAACAAAACACAGGTGCACTTTGTCTCAAATGTTGATGCTCAATCTATTTTGAGTATTACCACCAAGCTTAATCCTGAGACCACGTTGTTTATTGTGGCATCTAAATCATTTACCACACAAGAAACCTTGATGAATGCCATGACTGCACGCAAATGGTTACTTGAATTCTACAAACAAGATCAAGCCGCCGTGGCTAAGCATTTCGTCGCGGTATCCAGTGCACTTGATAAAGTAGAGGCTTTTGGCATTGATCTTGATAACTGTTTCCAAATGTGGGATTGGGTCGGTGGACGCTATTCGCTATGGTCCTCAATTGGCATGGCGATTGTATTTGCGATTGGCTTTGATCATTTTGAAGACTTATTAAAAGGGGCTTTTGCGATGGATAGCCACTTCAAAAGTGCGCCATTGACAAAGAATATGCCGATTATTATTGCTTTGATCGCAACTTTATATAGTGATTTCTATTACACGCAATCACAGGCGATTTTGGCGTATGATGAGCGTTTGCGCCATTTGGTTGATTATTTGCAGCAAGCAGATATGGAAAGCAATGGCAAGTCATGCAAAAAAGATGGTAGCTTAAGCTCTGAGCAAACAGGTGTCGTGCTCTGGGGAGGTGTCGGTACTAATGGCCAGCATGCGTTTCATCAGCTATTACATCAAGGTAATGTTATTGTGCCTGCTGATTTTATTGCAATTAAAAAGCCTCACCATTCCTTGAAAGATCATCATCAAGCACTATTGGCTAATTGCTTGGCACAATCGCAAGCTTTGATGCAAGGTAAATCATTAGATGACGTCATTGATGAGCTCAAAGCACAAGGATTAGCAGAGAATGAGATCAATACATTAGCACCGCAAAAAGTCATTGCGGGCAATAAGCCAAGCAACACGATAGTTATTGATGAGCTAAGCCCGCATGCATTAGGTGAGTTGATTGCCTTATATGAGCATAAAATATTTGTCCAAGGTATTTTGTGGGGAATCAACAGCTTTGATCAGTGGGGAGTGGAGCTAGGTAAAGCCTTAGGTAAGCCGATTTTAACAAGCTTAGAACAACAAGATTTTGATAATGAGAATTATGACAGTTCAACAAAGGGCTTGCTCAAATATATTTCTTAGTAACTGAGGTTACGCACTTTTTCTATTCTAACACCCCGCCTCGCAAGCTCGGCACCCCTCTTGAAAAGAGGGGAATTAAAATCACCCTCGCCTAATTCCCCTCTTTTCAAGAGGGGTGGCAGCCGTAGGCTGACGGGGTGTTTATAAAATCATAGTTTTTTCTAAAGTGC
>NZ_JBXTEF010000117.1:0-16815 GCF_057495195.1 Cysteiniphilum sp.
AATGAATAGAAAAGATCCCTATAAACCTATGCTTTGCAAGAGGGGTGCCGAGCTTGCGAGGCGGGGTGTTGAAATAGAAAAAATGCGTAACTCCAATTAATAATGAGAATGAGAAAAAGTTATCAATGATAAAAATGATAAATGGAATGAGATCACAAAAGATGAAGCAAGATGTTAGTGGAATGATACTGGCGGCAGGGCGTGGACGCAGAATGGGTGATATGACCAATCACACACCAAAGCCACTGATTAAAATCAATGGCAAGTCATTGATTGAATGGCAAATAGAGCGACTTGTTAATGCAGGGATAACCAATATTGTGATTAATATTGCCTATTTAGCCGAGTTAATTGTCGATGAAGTTGGTTTTGGCGAGTCTTGGGGGATAACTATTTGCTACCTATATGAGCCTCTAGATGCCTATGATACCGGAGGTGGCATTGCTCGAGCGCTACCATGGCTTAGCGACCCCTTTATTGTGGTTAACGCTGATGTAATGACCGATTATGATTTCTCGCATCTTATCCACTATAGCCAAACCATGAAATCATTAGCGCATTTAATCCTAGTGCCTAACCCTAAACATAATCTAAAGGGTGATTTTTGTTTGGATGGTCAAAGCAATATTGCCGATAAAACTAATAAAATAGGGCAAAGTTATACTTATACAGGCATTAGTGTGTGCCGGAAGTCACTGTTTGCCAATGTTTATGTTGGAGAGAAGGTTTCCCTGCCAAGCATTTGGCAGTCTTTCATTGAGCAAAAAGCAATAAGTGGTGAGGTTTATCATGCCAATTGGTGTGATGTTGGCACGCCTGAACGTTGGCAGGAGGTCAGTAATGGCTACTAATAAACCGGTTATTAATAGTAAAAAAGAGTTATTTGCATCACGCTTATTCAAAGTTGAAGCACTTGATTTAACCTTTAGTAATGGTAATACACGTACTTATGAACGTATTGCACCAAAAAGTGATGGACATACTGCTGTACTCATTGTGCCGATGCTTGATGATGATACCATTTTGCTTATTAAAGAGTATTCATCGGGTGTTGAGGATTACACTTTAGGTTTTCCAAAAGGTGCGATTGATCAAGGGGAAGATCTCTATCAAGCAGCAGATAGAGAGTTGATGGAAGAAGCAGGGTTTACTGCAAAGCATTATACGTATCTTAAAGATGTTTATTTGTCGCCTAATTATATGAAGCAGCATATTTCATTAGTCGTCGCTGAAGGCCTTTCAGTCAAAACTGCTCAAGGTGATGAACCAGAAGATTTAGAAGTTGTGCCATGGAAATTATCAGATATTGATGCACTCATCATGCATCCGCAGTTTATCGAATGTCGCAGCTTTGCCGCTTTATTATTTGTCTGGAAAAAATGGCTAGGAAAATAATTGCTAATAAAAATGAAGCAATAAGTTACCTAATGCTTACCTTGCCGCTCGTGGGAGAGCTTGTGTAGCATGAGCTGCGCGGGTGAGAGATAATTGAAGTTTAACTACTTGTGATAGAGTTCGTACATTTCTTTGGCATGTTGCAGTGTTTTATTGGTAATATCAACGCCACCAATGATGCGTGCCGTTTCATTGATACGCTCTTCTTTATTAAGCTCTAGCACTTCTGAAATCGTATCATGTTCAAGATGCTTTTTGCTGATATGTAATTGCTGGTCACCTTGAATAGAAACTTGTGCTTGATGGGTAATACAAAGGATTTGCGCGTTTTTAGCGACTTGCTTAAGGAGCTTACCCACAATCTCAGCTGTGCCGCCACTAATGCCGACATCAACCTCATCAAAGATAATGGTTGGCGGGGCGATTTTTTTCGATGAAACAACATGTATCGCAAGTCCAATTCGACTTAATTCACCGCCTGAGGCGATTTTATCAATGGAGGCGGGTTGTTGTCCTGGGTTAAAGTTAATTAAAAAATCGCAGTGATCAATGCCATTGACATGCTTTGTTTGACCTTGAGTAATACGTGCGTAAAACTCACCCTTTGGAATATTTAGTTGACGAATATATTGTTCAATTTCACTGGCGAATACTTTGCTTGCCGCTTGACGTTTATTGCTTAACGTCTTGGCTTTGCTTAAATACGTTTCTTCTAAAACTGACTTATCCTTAGTTAATTGCAGAAGTTTTTGCTCATTTTGCGCATGCGCATTAATCTTTTGCTCAAGCTCAGAAATGTGCAGATAAAGCTGTTTAGGGTCAACCTTGTGTTTACGCGCTAGCTGATAGATCTCATTAAGTCGCTGATCAATCTGTTGTAATTTTTCAGGGTTAATCTCTAAGTGATCTAAAAGCTGTCTTGCCTCATGTTCAGCTTCTTTTAAGTAGACTGTAGACTCTGTTAGTAGGTTATATATGTTTTTAAACGCTGAATTGTCGCTATATGCACTTAGTTTATGTGTTAGGTTGTCAAGCATGCCTAATAGGCTTTGCTCATTATCATTGACGCATTCAACAACTTGGGCGATGGTATGAATTTGTGCTTCGGCATTTGCCAGTGATTTGTGTTCTTGATCTAGGTCACTTAGTTCATCCGCACCAAGATTTAATTGAACCAGTTCATCATATTGATATTGCATTAATGCTAAAGCTGTTTTGTCTTTTTCAATACGTTCTTGCTCTTCGCTAATGAGTGAATTGATCTCAGATAACTTTTTAAAAATTGTGCTAATTTCATCTACGTCTTCACTTAAACCAGCATAAGTATCAAGACGCATTAATTGATTGGTAGGATCTAATAAACTGTGATGAGCGTTCTGACCATAGATGCTAATTAACTGCTCACTTAATTGTTTAAGCTGTGTCAAGGTCACTAAACTGCCGTTGATAAATGCGCGTGTTTTGCCATCTTTTTGAATCACGCGACGTAATAAGCATTCATTGTCGTCGGTTAGCTCGAAGCTTTTTAATAACGTTTTGGCATTAGGAATCTTACTGATATCAAAAATAGCAGAGATTTCACACGGCTGATCATTAGTTAATGCTGACTTATCAACACGAGCACCAAGAACGATATTAAGGGCATCTAATAAAATAGATTTTCCAGCACCGGTTTCGCCTGTAATTGTGGTCATACCCGATTTGAAATGGATTTCAGAATTTTTGATAATGGCAAAGTTTTTGATTCCAAGGAAATTTAGCATTATATTAATAGTCTTAAGACAAAGTATGGTGAAAATGTAGCATATCTAGCTCTAAAAAGCTTTTAAAATAACATTGTCTTAAGCGTCTTTTTTTGTCATGATGCGTCTTAAGTTTTAAGCGCTTAAAGTATTCAAAATAACTCATATGAGCAAGTTAATCGACATTCCAGTAAAAGTTGAAAGTGGTAAAAAATACCAAACGGATCAAGGATTTTCTGCAGTCAAAGATGGCATTAAAGACAAGAAAATCAATGAGATCCGTATTCAAAAGCCTGATTGGTTAAAGGTAGCAAAGCAAGATTCAACGAAGACATATCTGCAGGTGAAGTCATTAACTAAAAAGCATAAGTTATCTACAGTGTGCGAAGAGGCAAAATGTCCTAACATCAATGAATGTTGGTCACATGGTACAGCAACCATTATGTTGATGGGAAGTGTCTGCACAAGAGCGTGTAAGTTTTGCTCGGTTGATACGGGGAATCCGAAAGGTTGGCTAGATATTAATGAACCCAAGAATGCCGCTGAAAGTGTTAAACTGATGGGGCTTCAATATGTGGTGTTAACCTCGGTAGATCGCGATGATCTATCAGATGGAGGGGCGGCGCATTACGCGCAAACCATTAATGAAATAAAAGCACTTATTCCTGAGATTAAAGTCGAAGCCCTAACACCGGATTTTCAAGGAGATACAAAGGCGATTGATAAACTTATCGCGACAGAGGTGGATGTCTTTGCGCAAAATGTTGAAACGATTGAGCGCTTGACAACTAAGGTACGTGACCCGCGTGCTGGCTATTGGCAAACGATTAACGTGCTTGAATATGTTAAATCACAAAAACCTCAGATTTTAACCAAAACAAGTTTAATGCTAGGCTTAGGTGAGACGCATGACGAAGTGCTCAAAACAATGGATGATTTGCGTGCTGCCAAGGTTGATGTTTTGACTCTAGGGCAATATATGCAGCCAACAAAACATCATTTAGCGATTGATCGTTTTGTTACACCCAAAGAATTTGAGGATTATCGTCAAATTGGTTTGGAAAAAGGATTTCTTGAAGTTGCATCAGGGCCTATGGTGCGCTCAAGTTATCGCGCTGATCGCGTTTTTAAACGTAATAATTTAGGACTATGACCATAATATTCCCACCCATTTTGATTGCGTAAACGTTGGCTGAGCGTAAGTCGAAGCCTCTGTAAAGTGTAATCTTCCTAAGTTTACCCACTTCGACTGATGCTCAGTGCACCGCTTCGACTTGTGCTCAGGGTACGGTGAGCACTTGTAGGCGAATATTTAGTCTTAGCCTATATTTAGATTTGTAATTTTACCATATGATTTCCAAGTCGATGCTCGTTTGCTAAGACGTGCGTTAATAGACAATGGTTATAGTGAGCTACCTATTCTGAGTGAACATGTCGTTGAAGTAAATACGCTGCCAATGATTCATAAAGATCCATTTGATCGTATTTTAATTGCTCAATCGATGGTAGAAGGAATTATACTAATGACTGCCGATGAGTCCGTCTGTCAGTACAACCGAGCAATGATCAAGAAAGTATAAGGTTAAAAGAGTTTTAGAATATCATGTAAGAAGCCTATAAAACCTTTTAATGCTGTTATATAATGCGCAGCAGTTTTGCAAATAGTAAAAAAGCAAAAGAAGATATTTATAAGGAGGAAAAATGGCATTATCAGTAGTGATCTTGGCCGCAGGTCAAGGTTCACGCATGTGTTCTAAAAAATCCAAAGTGTTACAAACATTAGCGGGAAAAACCTTAATACGACATGTTGTTGAAACAGTGGAATCACTGCAAGCAGATAATATTATTGTGGTACAAGGGCATCTTGGGCAGCAGGTGCAATCCTCTTTGGAAGATAAAGCAATCACATGGGTTGAGCAAACTGACCGCTTAGGTACAGGACATGCTGTTTTACAAGCGTTACCTTATATTGATAAAGAAGATAAAGTCTTGATACTCTATGGTGATGTGCCTTTAGTGTCTTTTGATACCTTGAATCATTTAATTGAGGTAACACGTGCCGATGACTTAGGTATTTTGACCGCCGAGCTTGATAATCCCCAAGGACTTGGACGGATTTTACGTAATCGCTTCGGTGAAATTGAGTCGATTGTGGAAGAGAAGGATGCCTCAGATATTCAACGCCAGATTAAAGAAATTAATACGGGTATTTATTGTGTTAGTGGTAATCACCTACATCAATGGTTGCCAGCCATTGAAAATAACAATAAACAGAAAGAGTATTATCTAACCGATATTGTTGCCTTTGCTTGTCGCGATAAAGTTAATATTCGTGCCGCACATCCAGCACATAACTTTGAGATTTTAGGCGTTAATACCCGTGCGCAATTGGCAGATCTTGAAAGAATGTGGCAAAAAGCGGTAGCTGAGCGTGTGATGGCAAAAGGTGTTTCTTTAGCTGATCCTAACCGATTTGATGTTAGGGGCTCTGTTGAGATTGGGGCGGATACATGGGTGGATATTAATGTATTAATCAAAGGTAATGTTGTTATTGGTGAAGACTGTGTGATCGGTGCTAATTGTATCTTAAAAGACTGTGTGATCGGTGATAACGTTAAAATAAAACCCAATACGATTATCGACGGTGCCGATATTAAAACCGATGCTGTTGTTGGGCCTTTTGCGCGTATTCGTCCTGGAAGTATATTGGATGAGGGAGCGCATATTGGTAATTTTGTTGAGATTAAAAAGTCAACGATTGGCAAGGGTAGTAAAGCCAATCATTTAACATATATTGGTGATAGTACGGTAGGGTATAACTGCAATATTGGTGCCGGTGTTATTACTTGCAATTATGATGGGGCTAATAAGCACCAAACGATGATTGGCAATGACGTATTTGTGGGTTCTGATTGTCAGTTAATTGCACCTGTAAATATTGGCGATGGGGCTAATATTGCTGCGGGGTCAACGATTACCAAAGATGTGCCAGAAGGCAAACTTACGATTAATCGAATGAATAAGCAAACAGTTGTCCCAGGTTGGCAGCGCCCTGTTAAAAAGCAGTAAGTATAACGTAGGGGCATATTGTATATGCCCAAAAAACAAAGAACAGTAGGGGCGTATTGCATACGCCCAATAAACAAAAAGCGAGAAAATTATGTGTGGTATTGTTGGCGCGGTTTCAGAGCGCAATGTATTGGCGATTTTACTTGAGGGGCTAAAGCGCCTTGAATATCGTGGATATGACTCTGCTGGTGTGGCATTGTTAGATGATAAAGGCAAGATTGAGCGTTTGCGTGCTTTAGGTAAGGTGCAGATGCTTGCAGAGAAAGTAGCTAAAGACAATGGCTTTAAAGGGTCTACTGGTATTGCGCATACTCGCTGGGCAACGCATGGTGAGCCATCAGAGCAAAACGCCCATCCCCATGTCAGTCAGTCAGGCAAAATTGCGATTGTGCATAATGGTATTATTGAAAACTATATGCCACTCAAAGAGCAGCTCATTGCAGAGGGTGTTTCATTTCAATCACAAACAGATACTGAAGTGATCGCGCATTTGCTGGAACACGATTGGAATACTAAACATGACTTTGTTAGTAATGTGCAAGCAGTCATTAAAAAGCTTAAAGGTGCATATGGTCTGGCGGTTATGCATGAAGATCATCCGCACAGTATCGTTGTTGTGCGTTCAGGCTCCCCCATTGTGATAGGTTTTGGTATTGGTGAGAATTTTATTTCTTCTGATACCTTGTCATTATTGCCTGTTACCAATCGTTTTGCTTATCTTGATGAGGGTGATATGGCACTTGTCACACGTGACAAAGTAGAAGCGTACGATCAAGCAGGGATTAAAAAAGTCTTAGATATTAAAGAGCTAGATCAAGCCCAAGATGCTGCCGCTAAAGGCAAATATAAACATTATATGCAAAAAGAAATCTTTGAACAGCCGCAAGTGATTGCCGATACATTTGCTAATTGTATTAGTGTTGATAATGAGATTATTATTGAGAAGTTTGGTTTGGAAGCCAAAACACTTTTTGTTGATGTTGAGCATGTTAAAATTGTTGCTTGTGGCACAAGCTTCCACGCCGGATTAGTTGCTAAATACTGGATAGAGGAATACGCACAAATTCCTGTTGATGTTGAGATTGCCAGCGAGTTTCGTTATCGCCAGAGTGTGGTGCCCAAAAATAGCTTATTTATCACCGTGTCGCAATCAGGGGAAACCGCAGATACCTTGGCAGCATTGCGCCAAGCCAAAGTGCTTGGGTTTATGAAGACATTAAGTATTTGTAATATGCCTAATAGCTCAATGGTGCGTGAAGCCGATTTGGTGTTTATGACGCAAGCAGGTCTTGAAATGGGGGTCGCCTCAACCAAGGCATTTACCACACAGTTAGTTGGTTTTCTGCTTCTTGCAGTTGCCTTGGGTAAGTCACGAAAAGTATTAAGCTTAGAACTTGAAAGAAATATATTGTCATCACTCAAAAAAGCACCTGAAATTGCCAAAAATGTCTTGGCTTTAGATGCCGAGATTGAGCAGCTTTCTTATGACTTTGTTGAGAAACATCATACATTGTTTTTAGGTCGTGGTGTGCAATATCCAGTGGCATTAGAAGGCGCACTTAAACTCAAGGAGATCTCTTATATTCATGCTGAAGCCTATCCCGCAGGTGAGCTTAAGCATGGTCCGTTAGCTTTGGTTGATAAAGATATGCCAATTGTCGCGGTTGCACCTAATGACACGTTGCTTGAGAAACTTGAGAGTAATTTGCAAGAAGTGCAAGCGCGAGGTGGCAAGCTCTATGTGTTTGTTGATCATGCGATTAGTCAGTCACTACATATTGATTCTAAGCACACTTTTATTATTGAGAGCGTGCCAGAGGTTATCTCACCGATTATTTTCACCATTCCACTGCAGCTTTTCTCTTATCACGTGGCAGTGCAAAAAGGCACGGATGTTGATCAGCCGCGCAATTTAGCAAAATCAGTAACGGTTGAATAATGAATATTCTGGCAATTGACACCTCAAGTGCTTATTGTTCGATAGCGCTTTTTACAGAAGACAAACAGTGCTTTAGCATCACACGTCATATTCCGCGTAAGCATAATGAACAGCTTTTACCAATGATTGATGAGCTAGTCATACAATCAGGTATACACAAAAGAGAGATTAATTTACTTGCCTATGGCGTGGGACCTGGCAGCTTTGTTGGTGTACGTTTAGCTGCAGCGGCCATTCAAGCAATGGCATTAACACTAGACTGTCCCGTCGTTGGTTTTTCATCAATGCAGGCAATTGCAATGAGTGCTTATCATCGCTATAAGGCTGAGCGTATAACTGTCACGCTTGATGCGCGTATGTCAGATGTTTATTTTGGGCAATATATCTGGGATAAAGATTCGCAAATTCTGAAAATCACTCAAGAAAAATGCCTTAAAATTGCTGCATTTAATCAGGCGATTGAAGAGCAAAACTTAGGATTTGTTATTGGTGATGTGATCAATGGTGTGGATATCGAGCTTAATGCCATTGATTTCTGTCCAGATGTCAGTTTGCTGCAAGAAGTAATTCTGTACAATTATCAACATTCTAAAGTTGAACGCCAATCTCAAGCTATCGTTCAGCCCGTATATCTTCAGGGTACGTCGCAATGGAGAAAGTTGTAACCTCAGGAAGGGCAATTAAATCAGACACAGTTAGATGCTTTGTTAGGTAATTAACCTTTTAGCTTGATATTGCTTTTATTAAATTGAAAGCCTAATTGTTCAAGGTTTTGAATCTCAGGGGCTGCCTTTAATGAGGTATAAATTTCATCGATTTTTTGTGCCTTTTGTTGCTGAATTACTTGAGCTGGGGTCACTTGTGTTACTTTTGTCGCCACAGGAGGCGTTGGTGCTTCACTAGTATGATTATTAATTGGTGATATAGCGGTAGCTGCTATAGTAGTATTTGTTGTTGATTGCTTGGTCATTTGCTCAGCAGCTGATGCTAATGTGACGTTAGTATTTGTTTTAGCCGATGCTTGTGCTTGATTTAAATGGCTAAAAGCAACCTTAATATTACGTCCTTGTTTAAGACTCAAGGCATCTTCAATTTTCTTAATCGCATTCGTTGTAATGAGCGCTTTGACCGAATCAGAAGTTTGTAAAGTATAGATATTACCACTGTTATCAAGCAAGCTTGAGTTTAAGACAATTTGTAGTGTTGTTCCTTTAAGTCCAAGGCTTTGGCTTAGGTGGTACCAATCAATTTTGCTATTTTTACTATTGTCGATTGTGGAATTAGTATCCTCAATAATCGCATCAGCCTTTGGTGCGGTGATTATATTATTATCTACAATTGTTTTAGCTTTTTCGGCTTTTTCGATCGTCATATGCTTGCTGTCAGATTTAGGCTCTTCGGCAACCATTGGCTTGATTGGTTTATTAAGCGTTTTGTCTTCTGTCACAAGGTTTGGTGTGATAGCTTTATCCGCAACAGGTGCAATAATAGCAGGTTTATGTGCTTGGCTAATAGAATGAGATTCACTTGGCACTGAAAGTGCTTTTTTAAGTGCACTTAGATCAGGTTTTTTGCTTAAGCTTGGCGCTGTCTTTGTATTTGTCAGTGGTGTTGTTTTGTTTGTCGCTTGTGATACAGGCAGCAAATCCAGTGAAAAAGCACACAAGCGTAATAATGCCATGCCTAAGCCACATTGGGCGTTTGGTGCTAAATGAAGATCTTCTTTGGCTTTGATTGTTAGCTGGTAATAAAGCTGCAATGTATCTTTAGTGTAATGTTCTGATATGGTTTTAAGAATTTCATCTGAGCATGGAATGCTTGATAAGCCTTGATAGCTAAAACCAATAAGACTTGCGTAATAAAAACATTCTGCCAGAGCGTTTAATACCGATTGCGGTGATTTTCCCGCCAGAATAATGTCATCTGAAAAGTTAATAATGGCGTTAGTATCTTCTTCTAATAATGCAATCACCAATTTATCAATCATCTCCTTATCAACAATACCAAGCATCGTTTGCACAGCATGTGTTAAAATCTCACCTTTGCTATAAGCAATCGATTGATCTGTTAAACTCAGTGCATCGCGCATACTGCCATCAGAAGCGTGAGCAATAATTTTTAATGCATTTTGCTCAAAAGTAATCGCTTCAAGCTCGAGGATTTCAACGAGTTTTTGCTCAATTTGTGTTTCACTTAAGTGCTTTAAGTTAAACTGCAAACAGCGCGATAAAATCGTGATGGGTAGTTTATGTGGATCAGTTGTTGCTAATAGAAACTTAACGTGCTCTGGTGGCTCTTCAAGGGTCTTAAGTAATGCATTAAAGCTGTGTTGCGATAACATATGCACTTCATCAATCAGATAAATCTTATATTTACCTTGGCTTGGCATGTACTGGACGTTATCAAGAATATCGCGAGTATCTTCAACTTTAGTGCGTGAAGCAGCATCGATCTCAATTAAATCAACAAAACGACCTTGCTCAATCGCAACACAGTGCTCGCATTGACCACACGGGTGAGAGGATACACCATTTAAGCAATTCACCGACTTTGCCAGAAGGCGTGCTAATGAGGTTTTACCAACACCGCGCGTTCCTGTGAAAAGATAAGCGTGATGTAAGCGATTTTGATCCAAGGCATGGATTAAGCTATTTAAGACGTGTTGTTGACCAACAACTTCGGAGAAGTTTTTAGGGCGATATTTGCGGGCTAAAACTTGATAAGACATGTATGCACTTTGCTAACTCAAATTGCTAACTAGTATAACGATAACCTTGCCTAATGCACAGTGCGTTTGTTAGTTTTATACCGCTCGCAAACCATTTTACAATATCATTTCCATTGAATTTCCTGCACTTTTGAGTGATTCTATTTTGCCAATAGTCCTAGCTATTACCTGCAATACAATCACTCAAAAGCATCAAAAACTTCTTCGCCATTGAGCACTGCAAAATGATTTGCGAGCGGTATTTATGCTGTACATTTTTATAAAATTCTTGGATTATAGACGGTGTAAATAGTAAAGATAATAAAAGGGTTACTGTGAAGTTCGTAGATGAGGCCGTAATTACCGTACATGCGGGTAAGGGTGGCAATGGTTGTGTGAGTTTTCGTCGTGAGAAATATGTTCCTAAAGGTGGACCTGATGGCGGTGATGGTGGGCATGGTGGCAGTGTGTTTATGTTGGCAGATGAGAATGTTAACACACTGATTGACTATCGTTATCAGCGCAATTACCAAGCACAAAGTGGCAAACCTGGTGAAGGCAAGAAGTGTGCCGGTAAAAAAGGTGAGGATTTATACCTTATCGTTCCCGTTGGCACGATTGCTTATGAGGCAACCACCAATCAAAAAGTCGGTGAAGTACTTAAAGATGGCGATGTGTTAAAGCTTGCGCAAGGTGGACGACGTGGTATTGGTAATGTTCACTTCAAAAGTAGTACCAATCAAGCACCAAGACAATTTACCTATGGTGAAGAAGGTGAATCTTTTGAGATTCGTTTAGAGCTTAAGCTATTAGCTGATGTCGGTTTGTTAGGATTACCAAATGCGGGTAAATCAACGTTAATTCGCGCAGTTTCTGCGGCAACGCCAAAGGTGGCTGATTATCCATTTACCACAATGTATCCTAATTTAGGTGTTGTTCGTGTTGGGCAATATGAAAGCTTTGTTATTGCCGATATTCCTGGGGTTATCGAGGGAGCTGCAGAAGGTGCGGGATTGGGCTTGAAGTTTTTAAAGCATTTAACACGTACAAAGTGTGTACTGCATATGGTCGATGTGTTACCAGTTGATGGCTCAGATCCAATTGAGAATTATCATAAAGTTGAGAATGAGCTTAAAAAGTACAGTGAAGCACTTTATAAAAAACCACGTTGGTTAGTACTGAATAAAATTGATCAATTGCCTCAGGATGAAGTTGATGACATTTGTGAGCATATTTTGCAAGGCATTGGTTGGGATAAAAATGAGCCTTACTTCTTTATCTCCGGAATGAGTGGGCAGAATACCGAAAAAATGTTGCAAAAAATTATGACAATGCTAACGTCAAAGGACTCTTGGAAATAGATCCTATCAAAGGAGCTTATGTGATAAAAAAAATAACAAAAATAAAAAAAATAGTCGCATTAAGCACGGCAGTTCTCGTATTATCAGGCTGCAGTGCAATTAATCAATTCTTTAATGGTCAACAGCAAAGCGCGCCAGTAACCAATATTCCAACACAGCAAACCTATTACACGGTACAAGTTAGTGATTCGTTATATGACATATCCCGTCGTTTTAATGTCACTGAAAGAACACTTATCTTATGGAATAAGCTTAAATCTCCTTATGTATTAACGCCTGGGTCAACGATTCGTGTTGGCCCTTTGCCAGGTGAGAAGATTAGGCGTGATGGGCAGATGTATACTTATCAAGGTGGAGTGTTAGTGCCAGTAGGCAGTAGCCGAGCAGTGACTGCTAGTTCAATTAGCACAGGTTCTAAAGTATCGGCCGTATCGGAGTCGACCAATGTTCCTAATCAACACGCAAGTAATATCCCCGTTATTGACCCCAATGCGGCTCCTGTAGCAGAAAGCCAAAGTGCGCAGTCAGCACCAGTGGCTGCAGCGCAAGATAAAGTGATTAATCAAGATAAAGAGCTAGATATGCATGATTTAGCGCAAAATGATGATAATGTGCGTGTTGAGACACATCATATTGCGAAAAGCAAAACTGGGTTTTATACCGTGCAATCAGGTGACTCGCTGCTTGAGATTGCGGTTGCCAATGACGTGAGCTTATCTGATATTCAGGCATGGAATGATATTAAAGAGCCAAGTATGATTTATGTTGGTGAGAAATTGCGTGTTGTTGCACCTGAACAACATTCATCAGCTAAACCAAAAGCTGAGATAGCCAAAAGTGTAACACATGAGTCAGTAACAAAAGCCAAATCAGTTAAGACTGAAACAGTTGAAGCAAATAAAACGAATAAAGCAACTGAAACAAAGGCAGCTAAAGCGCCAGTAGCGACTATGGCAACACCTGTAACAGCCGAAAAAACCAAAACAAAACCAAATACTTCTAAAGCATCACTACCAAGTGGTAAAGCGGTTGCCGGTATTTCATGGCAGTGGCCATTAAAAGAGTCCGGTAAATTTGATAAAGATGGCATTGATCAACAACGAGAGATTGATGTCTCGCAAGGTACGGAAGTTTATGCCGCAGCCACAGGTAGTGTGCTATATGCTGGTGTTGGCATGGGCGGCTATGGTCAGATGGTGATTGTCAGTCACAAAGATGGTTATATCTCAGCGTATAATAATTTAAGTAGTATAAGTGTGAAAGAGTCGCAAGATGTGACGCAAGGTGAGCTTTTGGGTGCGGTTGGTAAATTTAATGGTGTCAGTGCATTAGGTTTTGAGATTCGTCAGAATGGTAATGTTGAGAAATTATCTCAATTTTATGTGTTTTAATTACCCCCTCACCCGTGCAGCATAGGCTGCACGACCTCTCCCGCTGGGGGAGAGGTAATGGTCAATACGTAGGGGGTATCGCATATGCCCGATGAACATATGAATTTTAATTGCCCCCTCACCCGTGCAGCTTATGCCGCACGAGCGATCCCACAAGGGGAGAGGTGACAATTGATGTAACTTGTTTACGCGCGATTGCATACAGCATATTGCATACATTTAATGATAGACATTACGTAGGGGCGTATTGCATACGCCCAATCAACAAACAATAGCACAAGGAGCCAAGTGAATGAATACACGCAAAGAAACCGATAGTATAGGCGAGATTGAAGTTGATAATAGTAAATACTGGGGTGCGCAAACCGAGCGCTCTTTAGTTCACTTTTCGATTGGGCAGGAACGTATCCCACATGAAGTCATTAAGGCGATTGCCATCTTAAAGAAGTCTGCTGCAATGGCGAATTATGATTTAGGTATTTTGCCAGAGGATAAAAAAGCACTGATTACCCAAGTTGCTGATGAGATTATTGACGGTAAACATGAAGATCAATTTCCGCTACATGTATGGATGACAGGTAGTGGCACGCAATCGAATATGAATGTTAATGAAGTAATTTCTAATCGTGCAATTGAGATTGCTGGCGGCAAACTTGGCAGCAAAACACCTATTCACCCGAATGATCATGTCAATATGTCACAGTCCTCGAATGATACATTTCCAACGGCGATGTATATCTCAGCGGCAGTAGCTGTCAAGAAGACATTAATCCCTGCGACTAAGCTTATGCATAAAGAGCTCACTAAAAAAGTTAAGAAATGGGATAGGGTTGTTAAGATTGGACGCACGCATATGCAAGATGCTGTACCATTAACCTTAGGACAAGAATTCTCAGGCTACGCTGAGCTATTAGCGCAAAATATTGTACGTTTAGAGCATGCGCTTATCGATGTTTATCAACTGGCGATTGGTGGTACTGCCGTGGGTACGGGCTTAAATGCACCCAAAGGCTTTGCTGAAAAAGCGTGTAAATATATTGCTAAAATCACGGGGCTTCCCTTTGTGTCAGCACCTAACAAATTTGCCGTACAAGGCTCGCATGATGCATTGGTCGCATTGATGGGACAGATCAAAGTATTGGCAAACTCATTATTTAAGATTGCTAATGATATTCGTCTTTTAAGCTGTGGACCGCGCGCGGGATTTCATGAGTTATTGATTCCATCCAACGAACCAGGGTCATCCATTATGCCAGGCAAAGTCAATCCAACACAATGTGAGGCAATGACGATGGCATGTGCGCAAGTTTTTGGACTGGATGTTGCTGTAACCATTGGTGGCAGTGCCGGCTATTTAGAGATGAATGTTTACAAGCCAATGATGATTTATAATATCTTGCAATCAATTAATATTTTATCTGATAGCATGCTCAACTTTAGCCGTTATTTACTTGAAGGCACCAAGCCTAATAAGAAAAAGATCGATGAGTATTTGCGCAATTCCTTAATGCTAGTAACCGCATTAAGTCCAGTCATTGGCTATGATAAGGCATCACAATTAGCGCATTATGCCGATGAGCATGATACGTCATTAAGTGAAGCAAATAAGGCATTGAAATTCTTGTCACAACAAGCGTTTGATGAGGTCGTTGATCCGTATAAGATGATTTGATTTATTGAGTTATTTGCTTTTATGATCTACAATGTAGATACCTTAAATGACTTGGGGATAGATAATGCAGGTTTATGTGAAAAAGTGGGGTAATAGCGCGGCAATTAGGCTACCTGTTAGTTTAATGAAATCAATTTCGATAGATGTTGACTCTGAGGTCAATATTACTGAGGATAAGGGGCGTATTATTATTGAACCAGTGAAAAAGCAGAAGTATATATTAAGTGATTTGCTTGCTGAAATTACAGAGGAAAATCTACAATCTGAAATTGATTTTGGGCGTGAGGTAGGTGATGAGAAATGGTGAGATATGTCCCGGATGCCGGTGATATTGTATGGCTTGACTTTGATCCACAAGCGGGACGTGAGCAGAGAGGGCACCGACCTGCATTGGTGATTAGTCCAAAAGTATACAATGCTAAAACTAGGTTAATGCTCTGTTGCCCAATGACAACCAAAATTAAGGGATATCCATTTGAAGTTGCTGTTGCCAGTGAAAAGGAAAGTGTGATATTGTCAGATCAAATCAAAAGTTTAGATTGGCAACAGCGCAATGCAAAATTTAAAGGGAGAATTTCCGTTGTTGAGTTGGAGGATGTTTGCGATAAAATTAAAGCAATTTTACCGTTTTAATGATAGTTGTTTGCTTTTTTTATTATTTGCTATTTTTGTTTTATTGCCACTATCATCGGCAGCCAATACTAATAAAGTCTTTACAGTGGTGTCACTGTCACCCAATACCACAGCCATTATTCACGATGTAATTGAAGAAGCAACAAAAGATAATATTAAGGGTCAGGTTAATACCAAACTTATTGGCAGTATTTATTATGTCGGACAGCCTAAATATTATGAAAATTACCAGAACATTGGTTCATTCCAAGCGCTTAATGTTGAGAAGATTATAAGTCTGGCGCCTGATTTAGTGATTACATGGGCCGGACAAACACAACCGCAAGTGGTTGCTTTGCTCAAGCGCTTTGGCATTAAAGTGGCCGTTTTTAATGCCGAAGACCTTAAATCATTAGCAACGTCATTTGCCGATATTGGCGTAAGTATTCAATTAAAAAATGCAGGAATTGCATTGCAACAAAGTTTTGTAACACAACTTCAGGCAATCATTAAACACAAGGCTACAGCATCAATTATTAATCATCATAAACCAAGCGTATTGTTGCAATTAGCAATGCAACCGATTTTTGTTGCTGGAGGTAGCGGGATTTTAAATGATATTGTAATGCAATGTGGTGGCGTGAATGTATTTAAAAATATCGATAACGTAAGTTTCCAAACAAATATCAATGCGATTGTTGAGCGCAATCCTAGTATAATCATCATGTTATCGAATATCACTAAATGGCATATTGACCAAACATCGATGTGGCAGCGTTGGCAAGATTTATTCGCTGTAAAAAATAAACACGTTTTTCAATTGTCATCTGATGGAATTTCGCAGTTTTCTCCACAAATATTGACGGGTGTCAAAAATATCTGTGATATATTAGGCGCCGCAGATTAGTTTACTGAAGTTATAGAAAA
>NZ_JBXTEF010000118.1:0-3933 GCF_057495195.1 Cysteiniphilum sp.
CACGTACACGGTGAATCTGATTTTACCAAAGAGTTTACGGCTAAATATCGCGATAAGTACCAAAATGCAGAGCTATACCGCAATGAGCTTTACATTACCGTGGTCTATCGCGGTTTATCTGGGTTACTTAAGCCCAGTAACTTATTTAGTCGCTTTAAAAAGTCACCGAGCAATCAAACTTTTGTCACTATGGAAGAGCGCGACAATATCAGCGAAGCGATTGGCAAACTCAACGCTAAATTGCATGAGGTCTGTGACCAATTAGGCAAAGATAATGATTTTCATGCTGAGGTGATTGATGATGTAGACGAGGAAACTGACAAAAACCTCGAATACTCCAATGTTTTAAGTTTTCTGGGATCATTCGTTAATGGCTTAGAAAAGTTAAACTATCATTATCCCAATGAGCCTATGTTTGGCTATAACAGCAAAAACAAGGCTAAAGAGTTTTCAAAGTACCCTTACGGCAACATTGGCGAGTTTTTGGCATGTGGTGAGCCTGTGTTCTCCAAAAAGCTTAAGCGCTACCTTATCAATGAAAGAAGCACAGGAGAGGCGTTTTTAGGCTCTATAATCAATGTAAAGAACTATGGGGTAGGGACAACCCCTATTTCTTTCGATCGTCTCTTACGGACGGATTCTGAGCTTTTAATCACGGTGTCATATTTTCCATTAACGCGTGATCAATCATTGCGTAAAGCAAAGCGGGCACGTGAGAAGCATGTTTCAACAGGCGATAAGGCAGAATCTCAGATTGAACAGATCGTTGAGCTTGAGGATGATGTGGCTTCGGAGCATGTTTCTATGGGCGCATTTCATAACTCAGTCATGGTCTTGTCTGAGTATGACAAAACCCAAGCCTTAAGTAGCCAGAAAAAACTAGATCGCAAATGTCATGAAGTGATTAAAATTTACAGTGAAGCGGGTATGCGCGCATTTGTTGAAACATGGAATACCAATAGCGCATTTTGGGCGCAATTTCCTTGTAATCGCAAATATATTATGCGCTCTCGTCCTGTAACAAGTGATGTTGTTTGTCATTTTTTCCCTTTGCATAACTACCCAACTGGGCATACGCATCGCACCCATTTGGGTGAGGGTATTTGTTTAATTGACACGCCCAGTCAAACCCCTATGTGGTTTAACTGGCATTCAAAAGGCTCAGGCTCTAAAACTGAGATCGAGCCAGCGCATTCATTCATGGCAGGAGCTAATAAGTTCGGTAAAACCGTGTTTTTGCTTACGATGAATGCCTTATCTGAAAAATACGGCACACGCTCATTTTTGTTTGACTATGAGCATGGCATGTATGCCTATGCCAAGTTCACCAATAGCCCATACATGAGCTATGATGTTGAAAGCGGCAAGGACATTAAACACAATCCTTTTTTGATGAAAGACTGCAAAGACACGCGACTTTTTTGTTTAGATTTCTTATGTGACATAGCGCGCGATGAAAAAGAAACCGCTTTAAATTCTGAAACACTGAAAATTGAGATTGATGCAGAAGTCAAAGAAGAGCTTAAAAACTGTGTTAACTATGCCTTTGAGCATATCCCAGTGGAGCAACGGACGTTATCAAATGTCTGTGATTTGTATCTAAGCCCTAAGTTTTCACGTTGGACGCAATTAAAACCCTTTTTAAGGGCTAATGCCGCTAAACAGCGTGATGATGGCGAATACTGTGAGTTCTTTGATAATGATGAGGATATATTCAACGGTGATCAAAGAAAAACATTTTTTGAAACCTCAAAACTGAAAGAACAGCCACGCTTAAAAACTGTATTGCTAAAGTATTTGTTTTACAAAATCAAAGATTCACGCAACTATCACAATGACCCTGTGGCAATTACTATTGATGAAATGTGGTACAACTTGGATGACCCGAGTTGGGCGGGATGGATGAAAGCAGAGCTTGCCACTTTACGGAAAAAAGACATGCACATTTTAGGGGCGACACAATCCGTTGACAGTTTAATTGATTCACCAATTGCCAAGCAGTTTTTAACTAACTGCGCGACAACGATTTTTGCACCTAATGGCAGCGCATCCGTTGAGGGATACAAGGATTTCAACCTAACGCCAAGTGAGTTTGCTTTTATCAAAAAAACGCCTATCACCAAAAGGCTGTTTTTGTACAAACAGGCGCATGAAACGGCAATCGGTAAGTTAAACCTTGCGGGCTTTGATCGTTATTTAGCGGTACTTTCAAGTAATCCAAAGGTGAATAAGGTTTTAAATGCGCTATTAGATGAACATCAGGCGCACGATAACCCTGAAAGTGTCCGTGAGCTTTACTACGAAAAGCTTGGCATTAAGTAGTAGATAAGGAGTATTAAAAAATGTTTACAAAACTTCGGTTTAAAAAAATGTTGCTTTCTGTCATGTTAATCTTAATGTTTTTTCATTCATCCTATGCAATATTTGGTGTTGGTGATGTGGTTATTGATCCAACACAAGTTGCTAAAACTATAGAAATGATTAAACAATTAGATTCACAGTTAAGTCAAATGAAACAGCAGTACGGACAAATGGTTAATGAGGTGAATTTGTCACAGCAGAATATCCAGAACATTACAGGGAATTATAAAATGGGTGGCATTTTAAATAGCACAGAGGATTTGACCAATCGCAAATGGTCAGCTCCAGATTGGCAGGAAGCATTAAAGGGTGTTGCTGGTGGTAATAACGAACGCTACAAGGAATTACTAGCGGCTTATCAAAAAGATCATGCTGTGATCTCCGTTGATGATTATGGCAAGACAAGCTCAGCAAGTGATGCGAATAATTATAAGCAGTCGGTAGAAACTAACCAGACAGCGGCAACAATGGCGCGCGCTGAATATAACAAGATCAATGACTACTTAGATCAATTACATCAGATCGGGCAGCAGATCGAATCATCACAGAACAAAAACACAAAATCAGCGATTGATTTAAATTCGAGGGTATCGCAACAGCTTGGCTATATCATGCTTGAGGTGGTACGGATGCAATCGGTATTAGTTAACCTCATGGCACAAAGTCAATTCCAAGGGGTGTATGGTAGTTCTGAGCAGAATCAGTTTTTAGCGATACCGAAATAGGAATAAGTTTTTAAATTAACAAAATAAGCAAAATAAGCAAAATAACCAATCAAACACAAAGGGCGAGAAAATGAAGAACAAACAGCAAATTAAATTAGCAAAAGCCAATACAAATAAAGCAAGAAAAGCACAACAAGTTAAACGCATGATGGCATTATCTGGCTTGGTTTTTGGTGGGTTACTAATGGTAGGGTGTGCGCATCAGGATTTGACCGCGCCATGCCCTAACTTTGGTAACTCATGCACTCAAACCCCAATCAATCATTGGGATACAAACTAGCGTCAAACAAATATAAGCAAAAGAAGTAATAACAAAGGAGTGAGCCAACATGATTAAGTTAAATACAGCAAAACAAATTAAAAAACTAATGATTGCTACAGGTGTTTTGTCTGCCATTTTTTTAGTGGGGTGTAATAGCCAGCCATCGGGTAAGCCGTTAAGTCAATTAACAAAGGCGGATGTGTTGAAAATTCGAGATACAATGCTTAGTGATTCAGCACCTTTCATTAAATATTTAGCCTATTCTCAATGTGTAGAGCGATTAAATACATTTAATAAACATCCAGACGATATGGCATCAAAACTTGATTATAGCGGTAAGTACAAACAAGACTGTGAAAGCTTGTTTGTTAAGGTTAAAGAAGCGTTAACCAAAGAGGGATACTCGGTTACAGATAAAGAGGTTAAAAACGATAAACTTGCTAAGAAAATGGCTACTTATGCAAGTGGGTATCCTCCATTAAGCTTAAGCGCCACAAAATAAAAGGAACTACTACCTCATCCTTTAAATAAGTAAATATTATGTCGCCTGTAGAACTCTTCCCTTATATGTCCATTTAAATGGCT
>NZ_JBXTEF010000119.1:0-6208 GCF_057495195.1 Cysteiniphilum sp.
CTTTCAGACTTTACAAGGAGAAGAATTAAATGAATAGAAAAGATCCCTATAAACCTATGCTTTTCAAGAGGGGTGCCAAGCTTGCGAGGCGGGGTGTTGAAATAGAAAAAGTGCGTAACTTCAGTGATTAAGCATAAATCGAAGCCTTTATATACCGCTCGTAAATCATTTTGCGGTGTTCGATGTCAAAGAAGTTTGTGATGATTTTGAGTGATTGTATTGCAGGTAATAGCTAGGACTATTAGTAAAACACAATCACTCAAAAGTGCAGGAAATTCGACGGCAGAAATATTGTAAAATGTTTTGTGAGCGGTATAAGCATACCACTCTCGGGAGTATACAATACGCCCCTACGATTTAGTCAATCGATGAGTTATCACCTGTGCCATATTACCCACTGACTTTTTCACAGCATCCGATAAAACATCATCCTTCACAAATAAATGCTTTCCTTGCACACCATAAAACAGTACATGATCTATCGGCATATTAAGCGCATTTGCCAGTGCCAAAGAGGGTGCGACACCAATATTATGAGAAGATAGGAACCCACTAAACTCAAGAATCTCATGAGACTGTAGCGTGAATTGCATACCGGGTTCAACGCCCGCATTAACTGCATCGATTAGAATGATTTGAGCATAGTCTTTTTCTAAGAAACGTAATAAGTTCAAACCTGGTCGATCGGCAATCTCAATATCGATATGTAAACGTTGACCACTCTTGAGCATCTCTTTGATTTCTTTTGCTACTAACCAACCGAATTGATCATCGCCAAAAGGCGAGCCAATACCAAGAACAAGTGTTTTTTGTTTTCTCGTCATTATTAAAACCGATAAAACCTTAATGCATTATCACAAAAAACCTCACCTTTACCTGCACATAATTGATCCAGTGTTTCAAACCACTCAAGTGGGTTGTCACGAAAACACACGGGATTATTTGAAGCATACATGAGTCTTTGGTAACCAAAACAATCAATCGTATAGTCAATAATTGCTTTACTATGCGCAAGCTGTCCTAAGATTTGCAGTCCTGATAATTTCAGTGAAACGTTCTCAACCTCAGATAAGACTCGCATACTTTGCTGCCATAGCTGACGCTGCTCATCATTACCCCATAATGGCAAACCACAATGCTCAATCGCTGTTTTAACACGTGATGCTTTAAGGTATGACGCAAGATTTAATAACTGTCGCGGGTAGGCTTGGCAGTCAAAAATAAGATTATAATCCGCTAATATTTGCAAATTAGCGATCACATTGGGATATGTTGATAGATCCTGAGACTCAGGGCAGTAATCAACACCTTGTTCATAGGCTAGAATATGACGAATGCCAACGACTTGCGGGTACTGCTTAAGCTTGTCGAGCTTGGCAATAAACTGTGTTTTTGGCAATGTCATATCGACATAAGCAATATGTTTGATTTCAATTGCAGGGCATTTTTGCGCCACTGCCATCAACCACTTGATTTCAACCTCTGTGTCAATACGACTATCATGCGCTTCAATATGTACAGCACCATAGAGTTTATCCTGCATTTTCTGCTGTAGCATCTGAGGCAAGAAATCGTGCTTCAATGCTTCATTTGATTGATTTAACACCCAGCTATTTATCTTTTGATTTAAGTCCCAAAAGTGAACATGTGTATCAATAGCCTGCAAAACCATACTCCATCAATTCAAGTTTTTCGTATTCTATACTCACCATAACTCATTTTACAGCGTTTACTGCCTCAACGCTGTAACAGTTTTGATACACGACAATACCCCATTGAAACAGCAAATTATTTTTTTTCTGCTATTCTTGAGCGTAGATACCCCCAGTAAACCACAACCCAAGAGGTGAATATTATGAAATTATTTGACTTATATATCGACTACGTCCGTCAAAGTAAGATTAACAACGAAAAAGATCAACCACAAATTTTTATGATCAAGTAGGTTTTATTTACAAAGCCAAAAAAACCAAAATAACTGATTAAACAAGTTTCTCTGTTAGAGTTTTCCTCCCTCCTTTCCCCTCTCTAGCAGAGAGAGTTTCTCATCTAATGTCTCAAAGAATCCTTTTTCAATTTCAGGTGATATTGCCAAATAATACCAATTATCTTTGGCAAAGCCTTGGCATTTTACTGCATCTTTGTATGTCATAATCACAGGCTTTTCATCATCCATTGTTTTAAAATCATCAAGTGTAAAGCGGTGATGATCTTTAAAAGGATACTCCTCAACCATAAAGCCTAGATTATTCAAGGTATTAAAAAAGCGCTTTGGATTACCAATGCCTGCCACAGCATAGCATGTGCTCCCCATGGACTTCAGTAATTGATCAATAGCGAACTGTTGACCTGTCGCTAAACTCACTAAGCTTTGTGGCAATAGTTGCATATCATATTGTGCTTTATTGTTTACGCTCGCCCTACCACCACCGTTGACAATCATCATATCAACTTCTTTTAAGCGTGTAATAGGCTCACGCAAAGGGCCTGCTGGCAAACACTGACCATTTCCAAATTGGCGCTGACCATCAATCACCGCAATTTCTATGTCTCGATGCATCGCATAATGCTGCAAACCATCATCACTGACAATGACATCAACCGTTTTTAGCTTCTCTTCGATATATTGAATCGCGTCAACACGCTTAGGCGAAATAATAATTGGAATATCTTGTAATAATTGATACAGCATAAAAGGCTCATCACCACAGATATTTGCTGTCGACCTCTCATCTATCATAAAAGGATAGTGTGTCGCTTTGCCACCATAGCCTCGGGTAATAATCGCCGGATGATAACCTTGCTTTTTTAAATGTTGGCAAATGGCCTGCACCACAGGGGTTTTACCCGTGCCACCAACAGCAATATTGCCAACGACAATCACAGGTAATTTACTGTGATATGAATTTTGTTGTAGCTTGACTCTACGCTTCTTAGCAATGTATGAGAAAAGCCACGACAACGGTGTCAAGATCATTGCGCGCCATGTCTTATGCGCTGTGTACCAATCCTTTTGCATCACTTGGACTCTTTAATGCAGTGATTGATGATAAAGTTGATAATATAAACCGTTTTCATTTTGCAATAGGGCTTGGTGACTTCCCATTTCAACAATCTCACCGCCATCCATCACCACGATCTGATCAGCGTGTTCGACCGTTGATAGTCTATGGGCAACAACGAACGTCGTGCGATCTTTCATTAGGCGCTCTAATGCCTGCTGCACTATGCGCTCAGATTCATTATCCAATGCACTGGTTGCTTCATCGAGGATTAATACTGGCGCATTTTTCAAAAGGGCTCGAGCAATCGCAACACGTTGGCGCTGCCCGCCAGATAGACTTAGACCATTTTGTCCAACTTCGGTATATAAGCCTTTAGGCAGCTTCTCAATAAAATCCCAAGCATTGGCAGCTTTTGCCGCTTCAATCACTTCTTCCTCACTAACCTCGCCATCACGACCGTAGGCGATATTATGAAAGAGTGTATCATCAAATAGATTAACATGCTGTGACACCAGTGAAATATGACTACGCAGGTTTGCTAAAGTCAGAGACTGCATATCCTCATTATCTAGTAGAATTTGCCCCTTTGTCGGTTGATAGAAACGTGCCAACAAGTTCACCATAGTGGTTTTGCCACCACCTGAGCGCCCAACTAAAGCAATGGTTTGCCCAGGTTTTGCGATTAAGCTGATATGTTTTAATACCACTTGCTGAGACTCCGGATAAGAGAAGCTTAAATCTTTAAATTCAACTTGCCCTTTGACATGTGATAATTGCTTAGCACCCTTATCTTCTTCAGATTTCGCATCCAAGATTTCAAAGATATCTTCGGTTGCTGCAATTGCTTTTTGAATGGTTGAGTTAACATTGGTTAAATTTTTAATCGGTTTTAAAATCGCCATCATCGACGCAAAAAAGGCAACAAAACCACCAGCATCAAGCCAGCCACCTTCTTTTAAGCCATAGGTTGCGACGATAAACAAAATCACCGCAATAACAATCGCACCAATAAATTGAATAATCGGTGAAGATAAACCATCAAGCATCAAGGTTTTGATTTGCTGGCGATAGGTATAGCTTAGGTTGTGATCAAACTTTTGCAGTTGATATTTTTGTCCACCAAAGACGCGGATTTCCTTGTAGTTAATCAATGCTTCTTCGGCAAAGTGTGTTACTGAACCCATCGCTGATTGGGTATTACGGCTATAATGACGAAACTTCTTACTGATCCATGTGATAAAAACTGCAAGAAAAGGCGCAACAACAATCACTGTAATTGATAACTGCCAACTAGTTACGACCATCACAATGATCAGTCCAATGACAAAAGTGCCATCTTGCACGACAGTGATAATCGCAGAACCTGTCGCACTGGTTACCTGATCGACGTTATATAAAAGCTTAGAGAGTAATTTACCTGATGAAGTTTTATCATAATAGTGCGCGGGCAGATCTAAAAACTTACCAAACATTCGTTTGCGAAAGCGATAAACAACTTGCGCACCAAGCTTACCCATAAAGAATGATGATAAGAACGAGCCAACACCACGCAAAGTAAACAAAAGTAAAAACACCAAAGCGATGCCCTTTAAAAACTCACCCCCAGTTGGTGTAAAGCCTTTATTTAATAACGGTTTAATCAAATACATCGCATAGGCATCACACGCCGAATAGATAATGCTGCCGATAACAGAAATGAGTAAAAGCGGCCATAGCGATCTGACTTCCCATAGTAATCTTTTGTACAGACTATAGGTTTTCTTATTCGCATTTTCAGAAACGTGCATATTTTTATCTTTATTTTATTTAAGAAGCCAAATTGTCACAGAGTTTACCTAAATTTACTGATAACATAAAGAATAAGCTCGCTTAAGCTACAATAAACATGCAAACGTATTTAGTCGGCGGCGCTGTCCGCGATCAATTATTAGACCTGCCTGTCACGGATCATGACTGGCTTGTGGTTAATGCCAAACAATCAGATATGCTCAAGCTTGGGTTTATTCAAGTAGGTAAGCATTTCCCCGTATTTTTACATCCTGAAACCCAC
Organism: Cysteiniphilum sp.; assembly: GCF_057495195.1. NCBI lineage: Bacteria > Pseudomonadati > Pseudomonadota > Gammaproteobacteria > Thiotrichales > Fastidiosibacteraceae > Cysteiniphilum > Cysteiniphilum sp. The sequence continues at coordinate 5,056 of NZ_JBXTEF010000119.1, forward strand.
GAAGAATACGCACTAGCGCGCACGGAAGTAAAAACAGGTCATGGCTATCAAGCCTTTACATTCAACACGGATGAAGTGTCATTGATTGAAGATTTAAAGCGACGAGATCTCACGATTAATGCTATGGCAATTGATGAAGATGGACAACTACACGATCCTTTTAATGGTCAAGAAGATATCAAAAACAAAAAGCTTCGCCATGTTAGTAATGCTTTCTGTGAGGATCCTTTGCGCGTGCTGCGTGTCGCACGCTTTGCTGCCAAGCTTCATCACCTTGGATTTACCATTGCTGATGAAACATTGAAACTTATGCAAACCATTATTGCCAATAACGAGCTTGAAGCATTATCTCACGAGCGCATTTTACAGGAGTTTATACGCGCATTAAGCACGGCAAACTTCGAGGTTTTCTTATCGACATTACAACTACTAGGTGCCTTTGAGCATATTCTTAAACCTTTACAAACACTACCTATAACTAGACTTAAACCATTATTAGATGCGATTCAATTACAATGTGAAAATCATGACATTTTGTTTGCTTTACTGTTCGTGCATTTAGACAACGAACAGGCACTTTTAGATGTATTAAATGAACTTAAACCATCAAAAAGCACTCAAACACTTAGCCTTAGACTCTATCGCCATCATTGGTTTTTCAGCACATTACAACAGCATTCAGAAAAAGAAATATTACAAACCTTAAAAGCAATTGATGCGCTGCGCAATAAATCCGCATTTAATGATTTCCAGAATGCACTAAGACATCTTTATCAACATTCAGCGCATGCCATATCTAATATATGCTTAGGTGATAAAATTCACCTAGTCTTAACCAAATATGATTATGGTTTAGCACTTAAAAATATTCGCAATAAGCAAACGATTGCTAAAACGGTGATAAAGCTACAATTACAGCTGATCGAGGAAATAATCAAGAGCAAATTGCCCGATTAAGAGCAAATAAAGCCTTCGCTTTTTGCTATTAATAACTATAAAATCCAATCTTATACCGCGCGTAAATCATTTTGCGGTGTTCGGTGTCATAGAAGTTTTTGACGTCTTTGAGCGATTGAATTGCAGGTAATAGCTGCCCTTGACAGAGTCTTTGGGCGCTCATTTGCTAAAACAATGAAACTATTCATTGTTTCTT
>NZ_JBXTEF010000120.1:0-11552 GCF_057495195.1 Cysteiniphilum sp.
TTGGTGGAGCTAAGCGGGATCGAACCGCTGACCTCTTGCATGCCATGCAAGCGCTCTCCCAGCTGAGCTATAGCCCCGAAACTGAAGCTGCATTCTAGGGAGGTTTTAAAAGGCTGTCAAGCGCTAGATTTAAATATTCTTAAAATTTGAGTTTTTTGTCGGCTGCTGTGTGAAAGTCTTCTATACTAGGAGCATCAACATGGATAGCGAGTATGAAAATGTCTCTTAAAAAAACAAATAGAAATGCCAAAGCAAAAGCACAAGGTTTCTCATTGATCGAATTATTAATCGTCATTGCGGTGATTGCCGTGTTAGCAGCAATCGCCATTCCGATGTATAGCAATTATGTACTCAGAGCGCATCGAGCCGATGCCGTAAGCTCAATTAATCTAATTGCAATGAATGAAGAAGCATGGGCATTAAGCTCAGGCACTTACACAGCAACGCTTACTAATGTATGGTCAGGAACGACCTCAACAAGAGGTTATTATGATATGAGTTTAACCAGTGTTACAAGCAGTGGTTATACCATTATTGCAACGCCAACGGGGTCGCAAACCGCAGATAGTGGTGATTGTCCTAATTTAACGCTAGTTGCCAGTGGAGGTGCAATCACACGCACACCTGTTGCCTGCTGGGAGTAATGGTTTATGACAGGTGTGTTGGAATAAGTATATTCTTGTCAATATACGACTGGCAGAGTGCTCTACCATTTTGCAACAAGTCCTCACTTACAGGTAGCGATAAATTGCGAGCGGCAGTCGTGATTGCTTGATCAATACTTTGGGGTTCTGTCATCAATAGTTCTAACAAATGGGCACTTAACAGATTAACTTCCATAAACAATACTTTAAAGTTGGTATTGCGATAAACCACAAGAAAAGTTGGATTAAGTGGTGGTTTTTGAGGCGTGAAGTCTCTTCTAGATATTTGATGCACCGGATAGCGATAGACAAGTACGCGGGTGCTGTTATTCGTCATGTAGTGAGCAGTAGCGTCTGAGTTGCTTTTACTTTCCATGGATAGCTCAACATCTAGTTCAACCCATTCGTAATGCATAAGCTCATGCAAAAAAGGCCAAGGTAATTCCTCTAGGGTGTTGATATACTCGATAAACTGCTTAGGTAGGTCATAAAAATAAGGGCTTTTACTGTTGTAATGGGCTAAAAAGCCTAAGGTTAATGTACGCCATTGTTCTTTTGATAAAATGCTAACACTTACAGGAAAGGCACGCTTTAAAGTGTTATTGATGTTGTTGTAAATAAGATTTTGATAAATTTCCATTTGTTCATGATTGATATTAGGAATGTCTTTCGCTGTACTTTGCTGGCGTAAATTACAGGTAAAATCAGTCATTATCTTATAACTCATACGGATTCCCTTGAATAAACCTGTTGCTGAATTTGGGCAATGGTTTGAAGCTCGAGCTTTAAGCTTGCCAAAGGTGGTAGGTTAAAATCCCGTTCAAGCAAGGTTGGAAAGAAGCCATGTGTTTGGTAGCAGTAACAAAGAAGCTGCCATACCGGATCGATCACATCCTCACCATGAGTGTCAATAATTAGTTGTGGGGATTTCTGATAATGACCTGCAACGTGAATATAGTGTATGTTGTCACGAGGTATTTGCTTAATAAATTTCTGTGGGTCATAACCATGATTAACACTGTTAACATAGACATTATTCACATCTAGCAGTAGCCTGCAACCGGATTCAGAAACGACGGCTTGAATAAAGTCAATTTCACTGAGGGTTTGCCCAGGGGCTGCATAGTAGGAAGCGTTTTCTAAAATCAATGGACATTCTAGAATATCTTGGACTTGCTGGATACGTGTAGCAACGTGCTTAACCATCTCATCACTAAAAGGTAAGGGCAGCAAGTCATATAAGTAGCCTTGCTGATCTGAGCAATAGCTTAAATGTTCACTGTATATCGTAATCTGATGCTCACGCATAAAGGCTTTAATGCGTTTAATAAAGTCAATATTTAAAGGTGATATTCCACCAATCGATAAGCTTAGTCCATGCAGTACGATGGGGAATTGTTCACGATATTTTTCAAGTAAGTGCGCGCGACGACCACCTATGCCAATCCAGTTCTCAGGAGCAATCTCAATGAAATCAACCCCTTGAGGGTTCTGCAATAGCGCGTCAAAAAACTCCTGACGCAGTCCAAGTCCTATGGCTTGGTGATCTAGCATGTACTTATCCTTGTTATTGTTTATTAGTTGCTGCTGTCATCGTCACTGCCGCAGCTGCCAGCACCACATTTCATATCACTGCTTTTATCAGATGAAGCACCACATGAACCTGCGCCACATTTGCCATCTTGTGATTTATCCGTGGCATGATCACTACCACAGTTACCAGCACCGCACTTCATGTCGCTTGATTTTTCCGAAGCTTTAGCGCCACAGCTTCCAGCACCACATTTCATGTCACTAGATTTATTATTTGCATTTGCCATTTGGCCGCTTTGTTCTTTTTGACCATTGCCATACCCTTTATTCATATCATTGCTTTGAAAATTACTATCAGCAAAGGCGTGTGTTGACATGCCAAATGCTAAAGCCGAAGCGATGATCATTGATTTTGTAGCTTTCATAGAGTTTTTCTCCTTGTTGTGGGTTTAAAATCCTTCTTAGTGTGCTTTGCAACAGCATCCAAGTTTGTGTTAAACATTAGCATATCGAAAATAATTAAAAATGCACGAGGTGGATTGCAAATAAAGTTTTTCTTTTTGGCATTGTTCTGTGATCGGTATATACCCATTGTAAATCTTTTTGCGGTGTTTAGTTGCAAAGCAATTCGCGAGGGTTTTAACAAGCTGGATTGCAGGTAATAGCTAGGACTATTGCAAAAATTCAACTTGGTAATAGTGCGGGAAGTGCAAAGCAAGAAATTCTGTAAAATGGTTTGTGATGGGTATAAACTATACGTCAGTAATAATGTTAATGTTTATAAATATATTCTGGTTATGAAACAAATATATCTTGATTATGCCTCAACAACACCGGTTGCTGATGAGGTGGTGGCACAGATGTTGAAATATCTAAGCTTTGATCATGCCTTTGGTAATCCGGCATCAAATACGCATGATTATGGTTGGCAGGCAAAAGAAGCCGTCGATAATGCGCGATTACAAGTTGCCAGTCTTATTAATGCGGAAGCACGTGAGATTGTTTTTACCTCAGGTGCGACAGAGTCGGATAATTTGGCGATCAAAGGTGTTGCAGATGCCTATGGATCTCGTGGTAAGCATATTATTACCTCAATGATTGAGCATAAAGCGGTGATTGATACGTGTGTTTATCTTGAAGCAAAAGGATATACAGTTACATATCTTAAACCCGATGCTAAAGGTCAAATCTCATTAGCGCAAATCAAAAACGCATTAACAAAAGAGACAGTTTTAGTTTCAATCATGGCAGTTAATAACGAATTAGGCACGATGTATCCTTTGGCAGAAATTGGTGCTTTATGTCGCGAGCGTAAGGTTTTATTTCATGTTGATGCCGCGCAAGGCGTTGGTAAAATCAACATTGATGTAAAAGCAATGCATATTGATCTGTTGTCAATCTCAGCACATAAGATCTATGGACCAAAAGGCATTGGCGCGTTATACGTTAGAAGAAAGCCTAAGGTGAAACTCACGCCATCAATTCATGGTGGTGGTCATGAACAAGGATTTCGCTCAGGTACGTTGGCAACACATCAAATTGTGGGATTAGGTAGCGCCTGTGATTTAATGTCTTCAAAGCAAAATGAATTAAATAAACATGTGCATGAATTGCGTAATCAGTTTTTACAGGGGATAAATGTATTACCTGAGTTAATCATTAATACGCCACTAGATAATAGTTATGCTGGAATTGTTAATATTACCTTTCAAGGTGTTGATGGCGAGTCATTAGTGGCCATGCTTCATCAGTTAGCAGTATCGATGGGCTCGGCATGCAATTCAGCCAGTGTTGAGCCGTCATTTGTATTAAGTGCTATTGGTTTAACACAACAACAAGCGCATGCTAGTTTACGCTTTTCATTTGGTCGCTATACCACGCGTGCAGATATTGACATTGCGATCACGGCAATCGTTGATGTGGTCACTAAATTGCGTGCCTTATCACCATTGTGGCAAGGTCAATAGTGTCATGATGAGTGAAAAAATTTTAGATCTGCTTCAAGCAATTACATTGAAAGATTGCCAATATAATCCTTCATGTGTTCAAACTATTGCGCATGCTGGGGAGTTGGGGCAGCAAGTTTTCATTTATAGTGATCAGGCTAATTATTACTTTAAAGCAATTGGCAGCCCGTATTTATTGGCAATGACAAAATGGCTGGTAATGCAATTGCAAGATAACGATAAGGCAGCACTTGCTACTTTTGCTGATATTGCTAAGCTGCAACAGATGTTTGATTTACCAGCGCATAAACGTCAAGATGCCTTAGTGATTTTGCAGTTGATTGAGCAGTTGTTGTGATGGCGACGCTAGAAAAAGCGGTTGTGTTACATAGTCGTAAGTATAAAGAATCATCACTGTTATTGACCTTATGGTTAAAAGAGCATGGTAAGTTGAATGCAATTGCGCGGACGAACAAAAAGAATCATGGCATTTACCAGCCATTTAGCTTATTGAATGTTGATATAAAGATCATGCCTGCGACGGAAAGCTTAGCAAATATTCGCTTTGCCGAGTGTGAGAAAAGCTTTAGCATGGGAAGTTATTTATCACAATTGGCACGTATGTATCTGAATGAAATTTTATACTGGCTTTTACCACATGATCATCATGATGCAGCGCTCTTTGATTGTTATTCATTAGTAATACAAGAATTGGTTAGTGATGATATTACGAGATTATTACGATATTTTGAGCTGCAGTTATTAGAAAGTTTAGGTTATGGTTTTCAGGTGGATTATGATGAGCAGCATAAAATGATGACTGAAGAGCATTATTATGCAATGGCGCCATTATCCGCCTTTTATCAAACAACCGCTGAAAGTGGTATTAGTGGCAAATATATCAAACAGTTGCAACAGCCTGTGTCCGGTTGGGATAATGACACGCTGCAAGTGCTGCAAAAACTCATACGGATTAATTTAAATGCCTGTCTGCAAGGCAGAGCACTTAAAACGCGTGAGTTGCTAATAAGTTATTTACGAAACCAAAATGCTTGATGACGCTTAGGTGATCATTTGCTATGATGTGATGAGTTTAACGTCTTAATTTTTTAACGTATGGATCAATTAAGCCTTTCTTTTGAAGATAATGAAAAGCAGACGATTAGCGCCTTTAGTCGTCAGGCATATTTGAATTACTCGATGTATGTGATTCTTGATCGCGCATTGCCGCATATTGGTGATGGTTTAAAGCCTGTACAACGGCGGATCATTTATGCGATGAGCGAGATTGGTTTATCGGCATTAAGTAAGCACAAGAAATCAGCACGTACTGTCGGTGATGTCTTGGGTAAGTATCACCCGCATGGTGATAGCGCCTGTTATGAAGCGATGGTGCTGATGGCACAGGATTTCTCCTATCGCTATCCCTTGATTGATGGACAAGGGAACTGGGGCTCGCCTGATGATCCAAAATCGTTTGCCGCAATGCGTTATACCGAGTCGCGATTATCCAAATATGCTGAAGTGTTATTAAATGAGTTAAAGCTTGGCACAGTTGATTGGCAGCCAAATTTCGACGGTACACTACAAGAGCCAAAGATGTTGCCAGCACAAGTGCCAAATGTGCTATTAAATGGCAGCATGGGGATTGCTGTGGGGATGTCAACGGATATTCCATCACATAACCTCACTGAAGTTGTTAATGGTTGTTTATATCTTCTAACAGGTAAAGATCACGATTTAGATGGTTTAATGACACATATTCCTGGACCTGATTATCCAGGAGGGGCTGAGGTTATCACTCCTTTTGAAGAACGTAAAAAGATTTATGAAACAGGTACTGGCAGTATTCGTTTACGTGCGGTATTTCATACGGAAGAGGGTAATATCGTTATTACTCGCGTGCCACATCAGGTCTCAAGTGCCAAGGTCATTGAACAGATTGCTGCCCAAATGAACAGTAAAAAGATCTCATGGCTTAGTGACATACGTGATGAGTCTGATCACAGTGATCCAGTAAGAATCGTATTGGTACCACGTTCAAATCGTGTCGATACCAATCTTCTGATGAGTCACTTATTTGCGACAACTGATCTTGAGAAAAGCTATCGTGTTAATTTAAACATGATCGGTCTAAATGGTAAACCGCAAGTAAAGTCATTAATGGAAGTGCTTGTAGAGTGGTTGCAATTTAGAACGGAGGTCACGACCAAGCGTTTAGAGTTTCGTTTGGATAAAATCTTAGAGCGTTTGCATATTTTAGATGGCTTTTTGATTGCGTTTTTAAATATTGATGAAGTCATTGCCATTATTCGTTATGAGGATGATCCTAAACAGGAATTGAAAAAGCGTTTTGATCTCACGGATACACAAGCTGAAGCCGTGCTTAATCTGCGTTTACGCAATTTAGCCAAGCTTGAAGAAATGGCGATCAAAAAGGAAAAGCATGAGCTTGAAAAAGAGCGTGATGAGATTATGGGGTATTTAGAGAATCCAACTAAATTAAAGAACCTCATCAAAAAAGAGCTCAAAGCCGCACAACAAAAACATGGTGATCAAAGAAAATCGGCCCTTGTGGTACGCCCTGAAGCCAAAGCGTTAAAAGAAGCGGATTTACAACCGGTTGAAAGTGTCACCGTTGTCTTATCAAAGCAAGGTTGGGTGCGTGTTGCCAAGGGGCACGATGTCAATGTTGAAGGGTTAAGCTACAAAACCGGTGATAGTTATTTTGCCTCAAGTATGGGTAAGAGTAATCAGCATTGTTTGTTCTTCTCAAGTTTGGGTAAGGCTTATAGCTTATTAAGTGCCGATCTACCTTCAGCAAGAGGCCAAGGTGAACCGATTACAGGACATTTGAAGCTTGACCAAAACGAGCATATTGTCTCACTAACTTTTGTGACTTCAGAAGATCAGTTTGTTTTAGCCTCAAGTGCCGGTAATGCCTTTTTAGCAAACGTTGATGATCTGATTAGTAAGAACCGCTCAGGCAAGCAGGTCATTACATTAGGCAGTGACAAGATGGTGCCTCCGGCTAATGCGCATGATTATGAACATAGTTTGATTGTTGCTATTTCTAATCAAGGGCGCCTGCTCGCGGTTGATAAAAGTGAGCTACCAAGTTTGGCAAAAGGAAAAGGCAATCGTCTTTTAAATATGCCAAGCCCGCTAGCAACTGGTGAGGAGCTTAAATTTGTTAGCGCCATTACTAATGGGCAAAGCCTAGTAATCTACTCAGGTAAGCGTCATATGCGTTTAAGCTTTAGCGATCTACATGATTATCAGGGTAAACGTGCTTCACGTGGCAAAATTCTACCACGTGGTTTCCAGAATGTGGATGATATTACTATTACATAGGCTTTAGATAATATTGGGTGGAAATATCGAAGAAAATATTTTTTGATTCAATAAAAAATCATACTTCATATGAGCTTGCATATCTTGTAATACCAATTTCAATGTTATTATTTTTACTGCTTGTAGTATTAATAGTTAATAAAAAGAACCAATTAAGGTAATAGTTAGCAAAACATCGGAGATATTATGAAATTAAAATTAGAGGAATTAATGGAGTATCAAAATCAATTTGATGCAAATAATACAGAAATCACATCTGGTTTTGAGATGGTTAGGCATACCACTTTGCATTTGAGTAAGTTGCTTGGGAAAATAGCTGAGTATTGCGAAACTAGGGAGCATAGCGATACATCAAGGTACAGTGATATGAATAAGGTTAAAAATGAGGTGATCCCTGATTTATTGGTATATGCATTGCAGCTTTCTCGTGAGTTTGATATTAATTTAGAAGAAGCGTATTTTCAGAGGTTACAAGGAAATCAAGGAAAAGTGAATTTTATAGCAGATGAATCTTCTGTTTGATAGCCTATATCAAAATAGTCTAAGTTGTCACCACCAACTTTGCGATGGAATATTGCAACGTCTTAATTGATAGGCATAGCGATACGCCATATCTTGGGTTTCACGTGCGTATTTCATTAAAAATTGATTATTACGATAGCTTTTTTTCATATAGCCATAAACCCCTTGGTTATAAGCTAGATATAGTTGATAGGCATTGTTTTTAGAAATCCCTGCAATGCGTTGCGCGCGACTGGCATACCAACCAATAAAGTCAACAGAATCAGCGAAGTTCGTGCGACTTGCCCATGAGTTTCCGGTTTCTTTTTGATACTCCTCCCATGTGCCATCAAGCGCTTGAGCATAACCATAAGCCGTTGATTGACGTCCGGTTGGGATAAACCCGAGAACATACTGCATCGGTGTTTGCGCATCAGCAATGAAGCTTGATTCTTTACGAATAAATGCCCACTGCACACTGATGGGTACTCCCCATTTTTTATAGGAATCTAAAGAGTCATAATACCAATCAGGGTATTGCTGTGCTATTGAACAAGCGTTATTAGGATGATTTGGTGGTGCGGTAATACAACCGGCAAGTGGTAAGACAGCTAAAATAGCTAAAAACTTGAAATTAAACTTCATGAAATTAAATAGCGAGTTTTTCGTAACATTGGGGCACAGCCTAACGGATTTTTGAGCGAACGCGAACTATTTTCAACAACTTTTTATTCCAAGTGGGCGCGCAATACAGTAAGTTATGCGACTAATAGATAAAGAATAACTATTTACGAATATGGCAAAGCTTCATTTTTATTACTCAACCATGAATGCTGGCAAGAGTACAACCCTTTTGCAATCTGATTATAATTATCGTGAGCGCGGGATGAATACCTTATTATTTGCACCTAGCTTTGATGATCGTTTTGGTGTGGGTAAGATCTCATCGCGCATTGGTCTCCAAGCTGATGCGTTGTTATATGATCAGACAACAGATCTCTGTGTAGAAACACAAGAAGTGCTTAAAACGAAGAAATTACATTGTATTTTGGTTGATGAGGCACAGTTCTTAACAAAAGTGCAAGTCTTACAATTAACCGATATTGTTGATGAGTTAGATATCCCAGTACTTGCCTATGGTTTACGTAATGATTTTCAGGCAGAGCCTTTTGAGGGTAGCAAGTATTTACTGACTTGGGCAGATCAGCTGATTGAAATTAAAACCATCTGTCACTGTGGTAAAAAGGCGACACATGTCTTGCGTCTGGATCAAGATCTGAATGTTATTAAAGATGGTGAACAGCTGCAAATTGGCGGCAATGAGCGCTATATTTCGGTCTGTCGTTGGCATTATAAAAAAGGGCAGATTGCCTGATTACAGTACTTTTGCTTGCTGTGAAATCCGATCTTTGCCACAATGCTCTTTAGAGCGGAGAATTGTATAAAGAGGGTAGTGTGAAGTCGTATTTAAAGGCGCGTGCAGCATTGTTTAAAAATAGCTCATTTACTTGTGCATGTATTATGAGCTTTTTTTCTGCTATTGCCGTTGGTATGGCTTATGTCTCATTTAGTTGGCACTTGCTGGCTATTTATAATAGTGTTAATGCGATTATTATATTTATGTTTAGCTGGTGGGTCTCAGGTGCCGTTTTATCTCCTGTGACAGGCTATGTTGCCGATCGTTTCCCGCGACAAAAAATCATTATTGCGACCAATGGTGCACGTGTTGTTGTGATTGCTGCCTTTTTAATGTTTGGCTACCTTGATACATTAACTGAGGTATACTTCTTTACTAGCTTTTGGGGCTTGATATTAGCATTTTATATGCCGGCAATGCTGATTATGGTGCGTGAGATCTTTAGTGATGATAGTTATCTGTTATATGCCAATAGCACGATGGATGGCATATTTGAAATTGGCATGGTTATTGGTATGTCACTGGGTGGCTTGTTGGTCGTGTTTTTTAATATGCATCAAATCCTATATTTCTTGTTGTTTGCTACAGCAGTTGCATTGATAGCAAGCTTTGGTGTTAGACCTAAACGCCATGTTGAGCGTAGAGCAAGTGGCTTTATTGAAGACTGGCGCATGGTTTATCGTTTTTTGCGGCAAAAGCGGTTTGTCTTTTGGTTTTATGTCGCTGAAATTGGCTTTACCTGCTTGTTTATGACGGTACCGATTTTTATCGCACCTTATGCTAAGAATATTTTACAGGCAAGCTCATGGCAATTTGCGCTGATTGAAACTGGTTTCTCAATCGGATTTATTATTGGTTGTATTATCCTGCCATGGTTTGCAGATCGTTATAGCGAGGTCAAAACAATCGTTGGCGCCTTACTGATATCGGTATGCTTATACTTCATGCTGGCAATAGTCCATAGTGTGTGGCTGGCGCTAATCTTTTACTTTGTTATTGGCATATGCCTTTCATGTTGGGCAATTTCAGTTACCCTTGCCCAAAGGCATACGGATATAACGCTACAAGGTAAAACCCAAGGTTTAAGCTATGGCTTATCCGGCTTAATGGTCATGGTGATCTATACGATGTTTTTGATCATCAATAGCCAAATGCATTTTCCAAGTAACTATTGGTTTTATTTTATTGTTGTTTTAGCATTAATGATTACCTATCCGCTATTGCGCGGTGCGAAATTGCAAAAAATAAAGGATATAAATAGCTAACCACTAGATCTAAAAAGAGCTACATATAAGCGTTTTTTTCTTATGCTTTTTGCTTCTTTTGCAGTATTTTACTTTGCTGGTCACGTTCAATTTTAATGCGTTTTAATAACTCAGAGGCAGGCTCATCTGTCGGATCTTGCGCGACCAACTCACCGCGAAATGCTTTTGCTAAAATGGATTGTTTTAAATTATCTAACTGTTTTTTTGCCTTGATATAATGTTGTTCAATACTATCCGCTTTTGCAAAAAGTGATTTAACACGCTGGACTATTTCGTTTTGTTCTTTGATTGATGGTAGATTAAACTTCAACATATTTAATACTTTTAAGTTAATATTTTTTTGAGCGGTAGAAGATGCAAACATTTCTAGCTTCGATTTATTAATATCGATTAAATATTTAACAAATAATATATTGTATTTTTCGTTCTTTAAATTAAACCCGATAACGCTATCAGGAAAGCAAGCGTCTATATTCAAAATTGCAGTATCGGCAATATTTGCTGCAATAGTAATGCATAAAGTCCCCTTAGAAAACAACTTACTTTGTTGTAATCCAAAATCACTATAAAACTTTGTTGCTGAATTAATCACGCCGCCTGAGTTTGCAATTTCGCCAGTTTGAATAAATGGATACTTATTTCCAAATAACTTTGAATCATTTCGAGGTCTATGCTTTGATTTTCCTCTAGATAGATTGCCCATATCAGAAAGCTTTATACTTTCCCAGTGGTAGTTAGTATTGGTCTTTTTTCTCCAATCTTTTGTCAACTCCCCCGAAGTCGCTGCCTGCAATACCGACTGGCGAAAGCGTTTTAAAATGTGTGGAATCTGCTGTAAATGTTGATTGGCTTTATTTATCTCGGTAAATAACTGATCCAGTTTATTGGCAAT
>NZ_JBXTEF010000121.1:0-8324 GCF_057495195.1 Cysteiniphilum sp.
TCCATCTCCATTGTGATCAAATAGCACACTGCCATCAGCAGCTACGGTTTCAATGCCATCTCCATCTAAATCAAAAATCAGAGGATCCCTGCGTCGCGGTGTCACATTGGCTGCGGTGTTGAAGTCTGTATTTACAATGCTGTCAATAAAGTCATTAATATCAAAATCTCCAGCTAAAATTTCATCTATAACGTTGTATATTCCAGTGGGGTTAATAACAGTACCTTCCTCATTATTGTTTAAGCTATCAAGCTGCTTAAAGTAGTGATCAGTTGCAAGGTCAGCCAGCTTATGAGCTAAGAGTGCCAAGAACTTTCTATCTTCTGGTGACCCCATATTCATAATTTTTTCAAACATATATTCCCAATATTTTTCTCGATCTAATAACGCATTTTCCCCTCCTGTAATCGAATTTAAAATATCTATCACATCAATTACTTGACTAGGCGATAATAATCCTTTCAATAGATTGACACCTCCCGCCTCTAATATTAAGGATGTTACACTCACGCAGTTATCTCCACCGTCTTGAAGTAGCCTGTATGGCGGAGAGTTTTTGTCTAAGTCATTACCTTTCTCTCGCATTGCATTAAATTGTGCTTCAGTAATATAACCACTATATTGAGGTACCCTTGCTTCCCTATCAGCAGGCTCTCCATCTCTAAAACTCCCTGAGTCTTCAGCACCATAGCTATAGGTATAACTATCGCCTGTTTGACAATTAATTATCTTAACCCATGTGTGATAGCCTAAAATATTTCCACTTAATGCACCATCTGAATATATATAAACTTTATAACATTTGCTCATATCTCATACCTCCTAAAAGTTAAAAGTTAAACATTAAAAACAATAGCAAACCTAATACTCCTAAAAATAATAGAGTAACTAAGACATGTATTATTAAAACCTTTAATATTACTGCCCTTTCCCAATCTATAAAAACTAGCCATGACAAAAAAATCACACCAAACTCAATTGTTATAACTGGAACTATAATTAAAGACCAACCCAAGTCATTCTTCTCAGGACAACAACCAAACATCATTAACATACAAAAAAAGTAAGCAAAGTATGCCGCCCAAAAACTAATGGCTGACATGCGAAAATAAAAGAGAACCTCAATGCATGATCTATTTTTTTTCCGCAATTGGTATAATTTAAAGATAAGCATGTGAATAGGGTACCAGAATAAATAAACTGCTATAAACCAATTAAATGAATATGATAAATTTCCACCCACAATAGTTGGCAAATGAAGAATAAATAGCGAATATAAAACATATAAAATAAAAACAATTAAATTTGTAGGTTTCAACTGATTTTTTTTATTCCACAATACTAAGCAACCAATCGCTATCATAAAAAGTGTCAAATAAAAAACTAATATAGACAGAGAATCATAATATGCAGCATAGATAACAACAAAAGCCGCCTCCAAGAAAGCAAAAAAGATAAATAGTAAAAATGCTAATGGATTCGTCTCATTTGAGTCTAAATTTGAGTCTAAATCAGCAATCTCACGAGACTGTTCACTCAATATACATGCATCTTTAGCTCTAATTTTCTTATTCATCATCTCTCTCCTTAGCCATTGCTTTTAAATCATTAAATTCACTATGTTTTAACGCTGCTTCGTAATAGTTAGGTTTAAACTCTTTTAGGAACTTACCAATATCTTTGATCGAATGTATTTGATCCAGATCACTATAACTAACAAAACCATATTTATTTGCCTTAGGGTTATTTGGTTCACTGATATAGCGATGAGATTGAATGCTCAAAACCCCAATATAATAGCGACTATAGTAAATTTGAATACCTCGTTTATATTTATCATAGATTGCGTGAATATCCTTATTCGGCATATCAAAAAACCTAAACTCAATGTTGATATCGTATATTTCCATCTGCTTAAGCCGCTGAAGTAATTCATACGTTTGCTGATAAATCCTTTGCTTTGTCGTAGTATTAAGCGGCATATTAAAAAATGCACCAACGCCCATTGTTAAGACTTTTTTATGCTTTTCAATCCATGGTATTAGTGGCATTTCATTGTGGTATAAATCATATAGCGCATCCCTATCTTGCTTTTCTGCTTCCGTCCCTCCTCTCGTGCCTATGCCTGCACTACCACCTGCATAATTTTGACTAATTCTATCGACATAAGGCTTAAGCATTAGCCAAAACTCATAATTGGTTTTTTTGCGTTTATAGGTGTCTCTGGTAATGCTATGGTCAGAAGCATCTGCCCACACACTAAATCTAAAATTTGATGCCGCAACGGGGTATGCTTTATACTCATATGTTTTTAGTTGAGAGATATATCGCCCATCGGTTACACCAAAAGGTTCTCCATATTTTTCCTGCAATGCTTTTGCTACTTGCTCTCCAATTTGCTTTATTTCCATCTGATGCGCCATATATGCACTAAAAGCTAAGGCACAGATAATCGATAGAGCGAGCATCACAAGATATGCGCGTCTTTTATTAAACTTCCCTGTTTTACTTTTTTCAACCTGCTTATTTAACTCAAAATTCACGATTTTCATCTACATACCACCATACAGCACAATACCTTCAAATCATTCAAACCAAGCCCTAAAAGTCGGCTGTTAATATAATTGATCCCTCAATAGATAAATAAACAGAATAAGTGTTGCCTCAACAATCCTAGTCCAACATTTCAAAAGATCAAATTTCATCCTTGATTTTTTTGAGATTGTTTTTATTTCTTTACACCACGCTTCAGCATAGGGATAACATCGTAAAACGCGTAAATTGATTTACGATTGACACAAATGATTTATAATACTTTCTTATAGGGGATTTCGTCTTAATAAGTGACGAATGAAAGGCAATAACATTGGAGGTGTCTAAGTAATGGCTTCATCACAAAATTTTAGCTTTTTGAAGTATCATAACAAGCTATTGGTACGTCTAGCACAAACCGCTGAGGAGTGCTTTGTACATGATCCTAATACAACACTGATGAAGATGCGCCAATTAGGAGAAGAGCTAGCAAAAGCGGTAGCTTCTCGAGTCGGTGTCCAAAGCGGTGCAAATGTAACGCAATCAGATTTAATCATCGCGCTTGATTACGCGATTAAACTCAACAGAGACGTTAAATCCGCCTTTAATACATTAAGAAAGCTAGGTAATTCAGCAATACATGATGTAACGTCTAAAAGTCACAAAGATGCCTTAAATGCGCTACAGGTAGGCTATGCTGTAAGTGTTTGGTTTCATAAAACATTTGCAGATCATGCGTTTCAACAGATTAATATACCTTGTTTTGAAAAGCCCATTGACCCTTCCATTAAAGTCAGAGCACTAGAAGAACAGATTATTGAGCTTAAAAATAAGCATACGCATGCTCAAGATAGAGTCGCTCATGTACAAAAGCTCCAAGACTTGCAACAACAAAAACTAGAAGCAGAAAAGCTAAGAGCAGATGAAATTGAAAAACAACGCCAATCATGGGAAAACTTGGCGATAGAAACGGATGAGCAATTTGCTCAATACAAAATAAAAGCACAAGAGGAAAACGATAAATATCGTAAGGCTTTTGAAGCTTTAACAAGTGATCAACAGGCAAAAACAAAACAAAAAATTGAAAGTGCGACAATTGAACTAAGTGAAAGTGATACCCGTATTCTTATTGATCAACAGCTTATGGATAGTGGTTGGGAAGCAGACACAGTTAATTTAAGATATGCAAAAGGTGCTCGACCAATTAAAGGAAAAAATCGTGCAATTGCCGAATGGCCAACAGCTTCTGGGCATGCTGATTATGTTTTGTTTATTGGGCTTACTCCCATAGCCACCATTGAAGCCAAAAGAAGAAATCGAAATGTGTATGATTGTATTGATCAAGCAAAAAGGTATGCCAGAGACTTCAAAGAAGATGCAACACTTGAAATGAGCAAACAACATAATGAGTATAAAGTCCCTTTGGTTTTTTCAACTAATGGACGCCCGTATTTAAAACAGATTGAGCAAGAAAGTGGCACTTGGTTTTTGGATGTTCGAGATCATACTAATAGACGGCGGGCACTCAAAGAAGGCTGGTATTCACCACAAGAACTAAAACAATATTTAAAGCAAACACCACAAAAAGCAAATCATGTCCTTGAAAACATGCGTTTTGAGTATTACCAGCTTAAGCTTCGCGATTATCAAATAAAAGCTATTCAATCTGTAGAGTATGCAATTAAAGAGGGTAAAGATTGTGCGTTGATTGCGATGGCTACAGGCACTGGAAAAACAAAAACAGCTATTGCTATGGTGTATCGTTTTTTAAAGGCACAGCGCTTTCGCCGCATCTTATTTCTGGTAGATAGATGCGCTTTAGGTGTCCAAGCAACAGAAAGTTTCTCTGAAGTCAGATTAGATAACGCCAACACATTTGCTGAAACTTTTGGCATTATGGGGATTGATCGCCATAAACAGAAATTTAAAAAACCTGAAGATGATACAAAGGTGCACATTACAACCGTTCAAGGTTTAGCAAGACGGATTATTTACCCTAAAGACGGTGAACAAAAGCCAGGAATTGGTGAATATGATTGTATCATTGTTGATGAGTGCCACCGTGGTTACTTATTGGATAAAGAGATGTCCGAGGTCGAGCTTAGCTTTCGCGATCAAGAAGATTATCAATCAAAATATACACGTGTCATTGATTATTTTGATGCATTTAAGATTGGATTAACGGCAACCCCTGCACCACATACAAATGAAATCTTTGGTGCTCCTATTTTTACTTATAGTTATAGTGAAGCAGTGTTAGATGGCTATTTATGTGACTACCATCCCCCCATTAATATGATTACTGAGCTTTCAGAAAACGGTATTCAATATAAAGTTGGTGATGAAGTTAAAGTTTATGATCGAGAGAAAAGCGTTGTTGAGCTCTATAAAACGCCAGATGAGATAGATTTTGAAGTAGATGATTTCAATAAAAAAATTGTTGTGCCTGAGCATACCAAGGCAATTGCTAAGTTCTTAATCGAAGAGGATAAGATTGATCCATATTCAAATAAAAAGACGTTGATATTCTGTGTGGATAATAAGCATGCCGATGATGTCGTCGAGGCGTTAAGAGAAGTTGCTGAAAATTACCATGGAAAAATATCAGATGATGCCATTCAAAAAATCACCGGAAGCTCAGATCAACCCCTAGAGAAAATCAAAAAATATAAAAATGATCGCCTACCTAATATTGCTGTAACAGTTGACTTACTGACAACAGGTATTGATGTCCCTGAAATTTGCAATCTGGTTTTTTTACGCCGCATCAATAGCCGCATTTTATATGAGCAAATGATCGGACGTGCAACGCGCTTATGTGCTAATATTGGCAAAGATTTATTTTATATTTATGATGCAGTTGGCATCTATGAGAAATTAGCACCACTATCAAGTATGCCTTATCAAGCAGCAAAAGTGAAAGCAAGCTTTGTTGAATTAGAACAAGAAATCAAGCAAACAGTAGCACCCGAATTGCAATTACTAGCAAAGACGCAGTTTATTGCCAAACTACAAGCTAAAAAGCATCATCTAAGCCCATGGCATATCACGCAATTTGAGCACTTAGCAGGCCAAAGCGTATCTGACTTTCTTCATGCCTTAAAGCAAATGAGTATTGAGCAAAGTGCACAATGGTTTGATGATCACCCTGGCGTGAGCATGATCCTAGATAAAAAGCTGGAAGGCACAATTAAGAAACAAGGGGTTTATATCCATGACGGAGAGGATCATTTTGCCAAGATTACAGTAGGTTATGGTAACGGACAAAAGCCAGAAGACTATCTCATTGGATTTAAGAACTATGTCAAAGCAAATGTTAACAACAATATGGCAATGCGTATTATTGTGCAAAAGCCATGGCAATTAAAGCGGTCAGACTTAAAGGCCTTGTTGCTTGAACTAGAACACCATCATTTTAGAGAAAGGGATTTACAAAGTGCATTTAGCGAGGTAACACAAGTTGAGATTACTTCAAGAATCATTGGCTTAATTCGCCAAGCAGCACTTGGAGAGGCGCTTATTCCATGGGAAGAACGCGTAGATAAAGCTTTGGATAAAATTTTAACCATGCATGCATGGGGAACACCACAAAGAAATTTACTTGAATTGATTGCCAAACAAATGAAAGCCAATACAATTGTCGATGTTGAATCTCTGGATCAAGGCATTTTCAAAGAACAACAAGGTGGCTTTCAAAGAGTGAATAAGCTTTTTAAAGAACCGATGATTAATGATGTAATTGAACAATTTAACAAGGCGCTATGGCAGTAGTTAACGTGTTACTAGGAGTGATATGAGTACACAAGATTTGGTGAATAAATTATGGAGTTTTTGTCATGTGTTAAGAGATGACGGGGTAACCTTCCATGAATATATTAATGAGCTCACTTTTCTTATATTTTTAAAAATGGTAGAAGAAACAGGACAAAACGAACTTATTCCAGAAGGCTATCGTTGGCGAGATTTGGAAAATCATAATGATGCACAAAGACTAGATAAATACAAAGAGCTACTACTATATTTAGGCAAGCACGGATCATTAATAACCCAATCAATTTATCGCAATGCTAACACTGTTATCCGTAAGCCTGCGACACTGACCAAGCTAGTTAATGATATTGATAAACTCGATTGGTATAGCGCAAAAGCTGAAGGCTTAGGCGATATGTATGAAGGGTTATTAGAAATCAACGCCACAGAGAAAAAATCAGGCGCAGGCCAATACTTCACCCCGCGAGCCCTGATTAACACAATGGTGGCATTAACAAAACCGCAACTTGATGATGTCATTGTCGACCCAACCGCAGGAACCGGTGGCTTTTTGATTAGTGCTCACCACTACATCAATGAACATAATGATATACACAGCTTAGATGAAACAGCTTATGAGAAATACCAACACCAAACTTTTTATGGGATGGAGTTAGTACCCGATACCCGACGCTTAGCAATGATGAATTTGATGCTGCATAACTTAGCCATTAATGATACAACTTCAGGTATTTTATATGGTGATACGTTAAGTAATGACGGCAAAATATTACCACAAGCGAGTCTTGTATTAGCCAATCCACCATTTGGCACAAAACAAGGTGGTGGTGTGCCTACTCGAGATGATTTGATCTATACGACCAGTAATAAACAATTAGCCTTCTTGCATCTAATCTATCATCGATTATTAAAACCAGGTGCTCGAGCAGCGATTGTATTGCCAGATAATGTATTGTTTGAAGATAATGTTGGCAAAACCATTCGCCAAGATTTAATGCATAAATGTCATCTGCATACGATTTTGCGCCTGCCTACAGGCATCTTCTATGCGCAAGGCGTTAAGACCAATGTGCTATTTTTCTCAAAGCCATTAGATCAAAGGCAAGATCAAGATAACACACACAATGTATGGGTTTATGATCTACGCACTAATATGCCACAGTTTGGCAAACGTAACCCGTTTAGTGAAACGCATATGAGGGACTTTTGTCAGGCGGTGGGCAATGATCTGACCCGTGTCGATGAAAAAGCACGTCTGGCATTTATTGAAAACTATCAAGCCACTGAAGATGAGCCACAATGTCGATTTAAGTGTTTTAGTCGTGAGGAAATCAAAGCCAAGGATGACTCATTAGACCTTACGTGGCTTAAAGATAAGAATGCGCAAGCGCATGAAAATTTATCGGATCCTGACGTGTTAATTAACGAGGCTATGTTTGAGTTAACTCAAGCGATGGATGCATTTAAAGAGACCTTAACAATACTAAAAGATAATGATGATAATAATCACTCAATAGAACAGGCAGAAAAAGTATGAGTTTGCCAAGAAATTGGAGTTATGCTTCAATTTTTGAAATATCAACGCCTAAGCAATGGAAGACTGTTTCAAAAAAAGAGCTAGTCAATAAAGGCTACCCTGTGTATGGGGCTAATGGAGTTATTGGGTATTATAATAAATATACACATAGCGAGCCCACATTAATGATTACATGTAGGGGAGCGTCCTGCGGGAATGTACACAAATCTGTACCACAAGCTTATATTAATGGTAACGCAATGTCGTTAGATAATCTTTCAAATAAAATTGAGATCAATTATCTTTATTATTTTCTAAAATTTACGTCTTTTAGAGAAGTAATTTCTGGCTCAGCTCAGCCACAAATTACTCAAGAAGGACTACAAAAATTAAGAACTTTAATTCCCCCCCTCAACGAACAAAAACGTATTGCCAATAAACTGGATCAGTTATTTACCGAGATAAATAAAGCCAATCAACATTTACAGCAGATTCCACACATTTT
>NZ_JBXTEF010000122.1:0-5376 GCF_057495195.1 Cysteiniphilum sp.
TTTTTGTGCTGTGGCATTGTATCAGCAATACCAATCTATGCAACTTGCAATAAGTTTCACGGTAATTGTCAAGCCACCTTCCACACTTGTTGACACTCCGCATACCATCGATCAAAACCGATAGGGCGGTTTAACTTCTTTTGCTGCAACTGGCTAATGGCAATATGGCACCAATGTGTAAAGTCGTGCGCTTTGCTATAGCTTCGGTTACTCTTAGACACCATGAAATACAGCCAACGATACATTTCATTATCACAGCCAATAACAACGCCTTGACGCTTAACGTAGTCGATAATAGCAGCCAATGCCTTACGTTGGCAATCAGGCAAAATCCCAACATAAAGCGATTGATCGGCTGCCTTAACTAAATCAGCGTGTTTTTCAGCTTCACTTAAAGCAGGGCGTTTTAACTCTTCTTGCGTTGGTAGTAGGCAAGGAGAGTGCTGATTAATAACCTCTGGCAAATCATCTTTGAAGTCATCAAGGTTAGATAAATCAACACTTGGCGTATTGCTTGATTCTCTTTCTGGCAGCTCAATCAACAGATAGTTTAAATGCCCGATTAACTCATCAAGTGTCATTTTACCGTACTCATCGATCAAATTATTAGCTGTATCAATGATCAACTGTTTTTCTAACATCTTAACAGCCAACAGTTCAGCGATAAGCCTTTGTTCTTCTTTGTGGCTTAAGGGTTGAATTTGTGATTTTTTAGACTCAATGGCTTCAGTAATCTTAGCTAAGGCTTGTTTGGCTGTGTCAAATACGCCTTTTTTGCCTTTGTCGTCATGTTTGTTTTCTTCCCTATGCTCGCTATTTTGCTTATTCTGGTCGTCCCCTTTTGTGTCAGTGGCAATTGAGCCGTTTAATTTATCTTCGATTTGAGCTTTTACATCATCAGCGCTAGGCAAAGACTCCAAGGCAGATTGTTTAACTGCTTTTGCTTTGCGATAAGCTAGCATCGTTAAGTGTTTAAAGCCACAAGCTTTGCTTTGAGTTTCATCATCAAGCATGCAATTATTAAAGACTTCACCATCAATCTCAAGGTAGCTTGATGAAATGATCTGGATAACTTGCTGTTGTTTGTCATCAAAAGGCATTTTGATCTCAGCATCACATTCAATCTTACCGAATCCATAACTAGAAAAATCAAAAACAACAGTCTTAACAATCCGAGAATTTTTATTGCGCTCATTATCATTATTCTTGGTTTGACTGTTATGATTGTTATTTTCTTCTTTTTTTCTTTGTTCTCTTATATAAGACTCCGCATATTGTGCGGAATCAGATTCCGTATTTTGTGCGGAATCAGCAGAAACACTAGGTTTGACTGTATTTTTTAGATTAAGCTCTGCTGAATTTGTCGTTAAATGCGAATCGATAAAACGCATCACTTTTGAGAATCTATCCGCTAAGAAAATTTTAATTCTAACAGCTCCATCATGGCACCGTACTCTTACTTTGTGAATCCAGTTATGTTTTTCAAGATAAGCTAAAGCTTTTTCGCATAGACGTTTGCAAAATCCTGTTGCGGTTGCAATATGATCAATGTTAGGCAAAAGGAAAAATGGCTTGCCCTGATCGTTGAAATATTTACTGCCACTAATCCTGAAATAAAGCAAATCTGCTATTTCAGCATAGTTCCTGTTTCCGATGTTCTGGCGCAAAATGGTGCGCCCAGAGTGAAATATAGTAGTCATAATCTAGCTCCCTCTCTTTTTATAAATTTTAAAAATTGATCAATCGTTTTATGATTGTTTGGAGGGGGAGAGAAAAGATAGAATTGTTGATGACGATCTTTTTTAAACTTATTTTCACTTAAAGTAACACCACTTGAAAGCGTTGCTACATCGGGTGCTTCAGCATCAAGCTCATTGAAAGCGTCAACAATGCTGTTATAGCAGAAATCAATCAAATCATAATGCGTGGCAAAAAAAGCCTGTTGATTAGAGGCGTTGTGCGGCAAATCAAACGCTTTATGTGGCGTTGATGGCTTCTGATTTTTTTGTTTGGTTTGACCGTTTTGCTCAAGCTCACCACCTGATTCAATGCGGTTTTTTATTATATCAAAAAACATATGCTTCCTTGATTATTTCTATTTTAATCAAGGCTAAAAACATATACAGCGAGGATAAATTAATACTTTTTTAGGGTATAAAGTATCTATTACGAGTTGCAGATCATTTTAAAAAACACTATAATGATCTTACAGCTCGATAGCTGCGTCCTCTCAAAATTAGTTTGGCGACTCACTTGAGGGTATGTTTTTTAGCCTTTGCGGCTATCAGTTCTGTTGTTATTACATCTAATATAAACCTTTTAGAGTTGATTATAATTAGTATCTCATCAAAAGCTTGGCTAATCAATTAATTGCTTTATCATAGCGATTTAAAATAAAATAGTAAAGTTTTAACACATTAAATGTTTCTCGATTTATAATTATATAAAATATCGTTATAGTTTTCTGTGTGTCTTTTGATGTACTATGCTTATAGAGAACTTTACTATTAAATTATTTTTGGGTAAATCCATGCAAAAACCAATTAGTAAAATTATTAAATGGGAAGATATTAAGAGTGAAATCTACGAAAATAATAAAATATTTTTTGATTTAATTGATGGTTTAGAAGACGTCCCTCCAATCTATGAGTATAGCTACCCTTATGGTTTCGTTATTAGTGATAAAGAAAATTTTTATTATCCAGAACTGAATGGTAACATAAAGTGTATTAGTAACGATGAAATGCCATATTGTATTTTGGCAGATAAATCGGTTGAGATATTTCTTGAATCTGACAATAGATGCATTCCAGATACGTTATATTATAAAAAAGGAGAAGTTTTTCCAAAAATCTCAAATACTGGGCAGGTAAATACAAAAACGAGACCGTCATCCCCATATAACTGGATAGCGGGAGTTAGAAACTTGTTAATTACTCCAATGAATCAGAAGACAAAATATTATAACGACTATCTAATAAAGTATGGTTTAAACGAGGATTTAAATCCCGAAAGGGCAGAAGATCATTTTTATATTTTTAGCAAAGTTTTATCTAAAATACCTAATGAGTCTAATTGGCATACTAGATTATATATTTTAGACAATAATTGGATAGAAAGAATTTGTAATGACCCTAAATGGAATGATTTAAAAATATACTTTTTAAGAGAAGAAATAGAGGCTGAGAAGTTTAGAGCAAATACAATTTTCCTTGAATATGCACTAAACGAGATACTACTAAAAAATAAAATAACATTAAAACCTTATACTATGGAGCTACTAAAGAGCATTTGTTATGTTGCACTAGGAGCAATGCCAGGATATAAGCCATCCATTGATGATCAAAATATCCCAATTGAGCCATTTATAGATGACTATATTCTATCTTATTCAGACAAATATATTCCTGTTATTTATGAAATATCTTATTTAGATAAAGTTGGTGATAAAGTTTATTTACCACTGTCAGTATCTGACTATTTTTTATCTGAAAGAAAAACATTTAGAGGGGCATTATATCTCCAAGAGCTTGATAAACATATTGATGTGATATTCGATGGTCTGTCAAAACATGCTCTAACAAAAGATACAGGTTATGCAAGACTTAAAGATATCATTGATCTTAAATATTACTCTGCTCAGGGCGGTAAATTTGTAGTTATGAGTTCAGATGAGCTTTTTAATCATGATGCAAGATTTGACAAAATAAAAAGTAAGTATTACGACAAATCAGAACATGGCTTCCCAACAAGGACGTTATTCAATCAGTCATTAGTGGCTATAAGCTTACTCAAATAACAATAGTGGTTATTGGTGATATATCAACCTCATTTAAATCAGAGACTCTAATATTTTTAATAATTGCTTTTTTGTGAGGATACAAAGAAGCTTCATACACAGTGCAGTCTTTGTAGCTGAAGTAATTCTCTTCAATAAAATGAATAAATTCTGGAAAGTTGCTATTTTTATGGTGCGTATGTTTATCAGAGTTAACAAAACCAGCTTGCAGAATAACCAATATTGCATTTTTATTCAGCTGAGGTTTGTTTCTCACTAGATAATCAGCTGTATATATTTGAATACCATCTGCTGCGGGGTCTAGGTTTAAATCGCTAAACAAACAATCTAATGATGATATAGCAGGGCAGGATATTATATTGATACCCATCTCTTTAGCTATTTTTATAGACTCATGAGGTGATTTTGCACAATAAATAGGATGACCATAAAAAACGACACACACTTTATCATGTGTTTTGAATTGAGATATAATTTCTTGCGTGATTAAATTATAGCTTTCACTTCTGCTCTCAACAGAGTAATAAGTTTCATAAAGGTTTATTATATTATTAGAAAGACCGTGTATATATTTTTCGATAATAGGTTCATTCAAAAGGTATAATACGACATCTGCATTTTTTATATATTCAACAGACTCAATTGTCAGGTGAGATATGCTTTTTATTCCAGTACCAATGACACACAGTGTTTTCATTTATCATCTATTTCCATCAGGAAAAAACAACGAGCCACTGCATTCAATCCTCAGTTCTTTAAAATCAGACTTTAAGTCTATGTTTTTATCAAAATTGCCGATATAACTCAACAATAGGTTCTCATCTAAAATCATTGCATCACCCCTTTTAACAACGTTTTTTTTATACATAAAATATTTATAGATTAATTCTAGTCTAAAAATTAATTTATAGCAAAGAGGGTAAGAACTTTGTTATCAATAATCAAGATTCAGGCATTACTTTACTGGTAAAATTTAACATGAAAAATTATTCGCGTTTAATCATTTACAAATTATTTTTCTGATTATAAAATATGATTAGTTGATTTTTCAAGGAAAATAAAAAGTGACTACTTATAAGCAAATAGCAATAAAAGAAGATATACATTTGAACCTGAAGCGTTACTGCTGTGACAATGGCACAACTATTGTTGAAGCTGCTACTTTAGCTGTTATTGCTTTCCTAAACGATAAAAAATATTTGAATCAATTGGGAGCAGAAAAAAATGTTTATGCGACCGCCCTCATTCACCTTAGCCACGCAGATAATCAAATATTTTAAAAATAAAGCAGAAAAAATTATCACTGAGTTAAAAGCTGAAATAACCGAGACAAATTTTTGCATAGTTAGCGAAGTCTTTAGAGAGCTTTTCGACTTCTTAACGACAACTACAAAACAGATTAAAGCAGCATAGTGGTGGGGGCTACTTGGGGCATGATGTCACTGCTAGCTTACGTTGGCAGTGATTTCATCAACTAAAAGGATAAATAGGATGAGCAACAACACATTGACAGACTTAATGGCAAGCTACGTAAAAAGCTGCGCTGAGGGCGATATTTCCAATGATAATGAAGTGCA
>NZ_JBXTEF010000123.1:0-8651 GCF_057495195.1 Cysteiniphilum sp.
GTAGAGTAAGCCGCACCCATTGCTGAGTGCGACTCCTCGAAGAACGCAGCATGAAACTTTCACTTCACTACGCTCGAGCCTCTCAAAGGCGTTGTGTGTTACCCGGTTACTATCAGGCAATAATCACATCACAGTGTTAGGATAGTCAAACCAAGTGTTGCGTCCTTTATTGATCTTGCGTTGTTCAAAGTAATCTTTGAATGCAGGGTCATAAGGGGTTGCTTCACTTTTGATTTTAACGTGACGGCGAATTGGAGTTTCATCCATATGCTTTCGAGTTAGTTTGACTCTCTCTCCGGTTTTTAGAGTTACCTCTCCTTTAAAATCCCACCTTGGTGTATATGTATCATGATACTTGCGCATCACCCAATAAATACCCTTGTTGGGATGTCTTCTTTTCGCCCATCTCATCAGAGCTTCAAATATACAGTGATCGACATATTCAAAGGTCTTTTTAGCTACCACATGTCGATAATAATTCGCCCAGCCCATAATTTTAGGGTTGAGGATTTGAATTAATTCACCAGCAGAGGTGGCTTTATTCTTATTGATGACTGCTTTAATGTTTCTAACAAATGCCAATACATTTGGTTTAGCTGGTTTAATGAGCAGCTTATCATTGTATTTGCGGATGTTAAATCCTAAGAAGTCAAAACCATCTGAAATATGGGTTATCAACGTTTTCTCTTGTGAAAGCTCTAAACTTCGTTCTTTCAGGAAACGCTCAATTGCCGGTTTAACCTTTAATTCTAGCGTCTCTTTAGAGTTGGCGGTGATAATGAAGTCATCTGCGTAGGTAATGACATTAACTCTATCTGACTTATTGGGTGCCGCCTTTTTAGCGACAGCTTCTAACCCTCTTAAAGTTAACAGCATTAGTGTTGGCGAGATTACTCCACCTTGCGGTGTTCCCTCTTCAGTATGAAAGAATAGACCTTTATCAACATAACCACTAGACAGCCACTTTTCAAGCACTTGCTTATCCATTGGCACATTGTCTATAAGCCATTGTTTGCCAATTTTATCAAAGCAGGCTTTGATATCCCCTTCAAGTATCCATGTGGCAGATACTTTCCTGCATAGGCAGGCAAAGCATTGACCAATGGCATCTGCAGCAGACCTCTTGGGTCTAAAGCCGTAGGCATTCTTATCCGCAAGCATTTCCGATACAGGTTCTAAGGCAAGCAAATGCAGTGCCTGTTGTGCCCGATCGATCATGCAAGGGATGCCTAATGGTCTTTGTTTACCGTTCTTTTTGGGGATATATATTCTTCTTAATGGCTGCGGTTGGTAACCACGCCGTTTAAGCCGAATAACCGCAGCTGTCTTTTGTTTATCTGATTTCCATAGCTCTTGGTCTATGCCAGCTGTTTTGCTGCCCTTATTGCTTGTAACTCGTTTGACCGCAAGTAGTTTTGCATAAAACGAATGAGTCAGGATCCACTGTAAGGATTTAACCTTACCATGTCGCCCTTCTCTAGTAGCCTTTGCAATACGC
This sequence comes from Cysteiniphilum sp., assembly GCF_057495195.1. Taxonomy (NCBI): domain Bacteria; kingdom Pseudomonadati; phylum Pseudomonadota; class Gammaproteobacteria; order Thiotrichales; family Fastidiosibacteraceae; genus Cysteiniphilum; species Cysteiniphilum sp. The sequence goes on from NZ_JBXTEF010000123.1 coordinate 1,499, forward strand.
ATTTGAAGCCTGTTAACATGGTTCTCAACGATCTTCCAATCGATAAGATTCCATGCTAAGGATGCACCAGTTAATGAATTAGCTGTCATTTGCTTTTCCTTATTATTCAGGTTCTACAAAATCTCTTGCAAGGAGAGACTTGCTGGACGTGGGCACACTTTCGTGTCGAGTAACGTTTAAACTCATATTCTAACCGTTACAGTCAGACATTCGCTTTTTCCAGCATCCCAAACTCACATTGCTATCAGTAAACCTTGCGATTTACCTTCCCCAAGGGGAGCAATATGAGGTTTCCACGTTCCGCATATTGTGCAGTGTTAGGTTAGGCGCCTACTATTAAAGCGGAAGGACATATCGACCACGAAAGGAAAACCCCAGAGTCCTTTACCGTCCTTCATTGCCGTTTGGCAAGAGCGTTTCAACCACTTTCGCTCCCTCGCTTATATCGCTTTCTACGTAGATTCACATGTGTTCGCCATACTAACTGCCTAGCACTCACCCGACATGTGGTTATCAGGAGGGTTGTCCTCTTACGATTCTTACCCCGTGCATTGCTGCACTTCGTTACATTGTCCCGATCGCTCTTTATTCAGATCGGTAGGCTCATCTGGTGGCACAGATGGCTTCCTCTTTGGTGCGGGAAGCAGCACTAATATGCGACTTCGTGTCGCACGGGGGTTCCGGCGTTATAAGCCGAAAAACGTAACATTATTTTGACATAATTTAAGTTGAGTACTTTTACGGTCAAACCAGTCTTAGAGTTCAAATACACTGATACCATTACTATTTGGTATAGAGTCGTGCTATGACGGATTCAGTTTCACTAACTAATGATATAAAAAATACTCTAATAGAGCTAGCAAATAAATATAAGAAAATAAATACTAATAGCAATGATGTATTTGAAGTATTAAAAACAGAGCACTTACATATCTTTGCTGAGGATATATTAAAAGCTATAAATAATTTAGATTCTCTTGAACAATTATTAAAAAGCAACTGGGACTTAATTAAAAACACTCTATTAATTTATACTGCTTCTCCTGACTCTGATGCAACTAAGCTTGCAATTTTAGCTGCAGAATATCTGGCGGAAAATAATAAAGCAAAATCTGCTTTGGAATATTTAATTCCAACATTAGACTCATCTAAATTCAAAAATATAGTATCAAATGAAGAAATCATTGATAAGCCGCTTGATAAAATAATAGGTTTTCATATTATTTCTGATGATGAAAAAACTTTAATTCCAATTGATTTAATTGAAAATTTGAATGTTGATCAAGAGGATATATCAATTCAATTCTCAGCACTAAATAATCCATATGATTACGAAAAAAAGATAACAAATAGTGAAAGTAATAGATTACAAAATCACTCAACGGAGATAAAAGATTATTTAGATAAACTTGAATCCTATAAAATATTATTAACCTCAGATGAATTATCTTTATATTCACAGCTTAATAAATTACGTATTAGTTTTATAAAGGGTGGGAAACATGGTGTTGAAGGTGGATCAGAAAATCTAAGCGGTACTAATGCTCAGTTGGCATTAACTAATTTTTTAGAATATTGGGATAAACTGTCAGCTAAAAGCAAAGATGAAGCTTTGAAAATTCCAGAGTTCAAGCTATTTATGGGTAAACTTCCAAAAACTCAGAATGACGCACAGAGTTATTGTGTAGAAGCTGATGGTGCAGATAAGATTGCTCCAATTCTTCAAAGCAATACATCTAAACTAACTGCTATTACTACATCAGAAAGTAATAAATCAAAAATGGTAGAACAACGCAAGAATGAATGTGCTAGTGCTCACAAGCAAATTATTAATTCAATAGATACCCATTCATATAAGGGGAATGAACCATTAGGTATTTCTCTAGGATTGATGCTGAAATATAACGTTAATCTTAATATAAATGATATTAAAACATTAATCGATTTTGTTAAAAAATTAGATATAAATAGATTGGATGAATATTTAAAAGAAGATGACATTAAAAGCCAAATAAAAACGGTAATTTCGAGTTCAGAGAATATATTTGGTCTTGCTGATTTAGCTGCAGACAAATTTAAAAAGCTAATTGATATTTTAGATATTTGTAAATTTTGTAATCCTCAGGAAAGACTATCGCTACTTGCTATAATGCCTACCAAAGAGCATAAATCAATAATTTTAGAAAAATCGAAATTAGATAATGCATGTATAAATTATCCAAAGAACATCAAATATGTTATACAAGCATTGCAAGATCAGCCAGAACTAAAAAAACCATTCTTAATGGATATTATCAAAAATGATGATTTACATAATGCATGTATAAATTATCCAGAGAACATCAAATATGTTATACAAGCATTGCAAGATGAACCTGAACTAAAAAAACAAATTTTAAGTGATTTCATTCGTGTAAAAGATTCAAATCTAGCTTCAAAAACACGATTCCAAGCTTCATTAGATGAAGCATTTATTGAGGACAAAAGTAGCAGTAAAAATCTTAAAAAAAATTTAAATTATATTAAAGCACAATTAAATGCGAGTTCTAAGACTGATGCTGTAAAAAAATTTATACTAGAAAAAGCGACTGATCAACGTGCCTCTCACCGCTTTAAGGTTCATGGCCTTGGAGGAGGTAGTGCCATTACTATTAATGGGGATGACTATACAGTACCACGTGGTATAAAAAATATTTGGAACATTCTCCAGGATAAAAAATTACAAAACAACCCAACTGAGCAATTAAAGCAGATAAAAGCTCAAGCAGATGACAGAAAAGAATTTAGAGGCGCTACTGCGATAACATTTTTATTTTGTTCTTATCGAGATTATGCTACAAAGCAAAATTATGCAGATATTGGCAATATGTGTAAATAATATAGGCACTTCTAAAGTATAAAAAAACGACCGTTATTTTATACTTATTTTCTTAATCTGCCATCAACATGTTTTCAAGGGTTTCAGAGTATAGTAATCTAGTCTATATTAACTAAAGCTATTTTAGCTGATTTTACGAGATACGTTATACTGATGAAAGCAGGATATGCACGCGTTAGCACCTTAGAGCAAAATTTAGACTTGCAAGTTGATGCTTTGAAGGCACATGGCTGTGATAAGATCATCCATGAAAAAGTCACTAGCACCAAAAAAGAGCGCCCACTTTTAGCCAAGCTGATTGCTGAGCTTAAGCCAGGAGATACTTTGGTCATATGGAAGCTAGATCGCTTAGGTCGCAACCTAAAAGACCTGATTCACATTATTTATGATTTGTTAGATCGGGATATTGCGTTGGTTAGCTTACAAGATCCCATTGATACGACAACGCCTTATGGGAAGCTTGTTTTTAATATCTTTGCTTCGTTATCCGAATTTGAACGCGATGTCATTAAAGCCAGAACCTTAGCAGGACTATCTTCAGCACGCGCTAGAGGTCGCTTAGGTGGTAGACCAAAAGGTTTATCAAAAGAAGCTATTGCTAAATCCTATGCGGCAGAGAACTTATATCGTGCAGGTAAACTGAGTATAAATGAGATTTGTGCGGAGCTTAGCATTAGTCGCGGTACGCTTTATGCTTATTTACGTCATCGTAATGTAGATGTTTCGCCTAAAAGTAAGAAGCAAGAAGCGCGTATATGAGCCATCACATCACAGTCGATAATAATTATACGCATTTTTTATCCGATACTGAGCTTGCATATTATTATGATATTCCATGTTTAGATGATCCATCACGTGCGCTTTATTTTACCTTAAACAATGAAGAACAAGCCGCTATTGACGAGATTAAAAACTTTAAAAGCAAGCTTCACTTTGTGTTGATGCTTGGTTATTTCAAAGCAAAGCTGATATTCTTTGACTTTAGTAAAACACCACCTAATCAAGATGATGTGATCTATGTTTCGACACAGTTGGGTAAAACTGTCAGTTATGGCATTAGTTCAAATAGACCGATTAGAAATGCACATCGTAAAAAAATTGTTGAGTTATTAAATTGGCAACCTTATAAGTCATCAGCATATAGGTCACAACTAATTAAACATGCCAAATTCTTAGCGCAATCGCATGTTAAACCAATGTTTGTATTTACTGAGTTAGCACGTCATTTAACCGACTTGCAAATTGAGTTACCACAGTATAGTGAAATTCAACGGATTGTCAGTGAAGCGCTACGACATCAAGAAGATAGATTAATCAATTTGCTTGAAAACGTACCTGTGACACACAAACGCACAATAGATCGGTTGCTTGAGCATCATGTTTCAACTGGTGACTTCAATCTTCAAGATATTATTGAACTGCCTAAAAGTTTAAGCAATAGCGAAATTAGCGATGAGATCAAACGCTTCAACAGTGTTAGCGAGTTATATTATTACGCCTGTGATTGGCTTAAAAATAGCACGTTAACACCAGAGTCCATTAATTATTACGCGTCATTAGTCCAATATTACGGACGTGGACGGTTAGCAAAAATGACCAATCCACTGATTCCACTTTATATCATGTGTTTTGTTGTTAACCGCTGCAAACGCATCAATGATAACTTAATTGACACCTTTCATAGCTTGCTGAATAAATATAAAAGCAAAGCCAATGACATGGCAGATGAATTACAATCAGATAGCCATGTATTTTTTGAACAGCATGAAGCCAAGTTTGCCAAAGTCATGGATTTATTTATCAATAAATCAAAGCCTGAAACATCGGCATCGAAGTTAAGAGAAAAAGCCTTTAAAACACTCAATGATAGCGCCATCAATGTGTTAATTGATTATATGCAAAATCGCAAACAAGAGAAGCGGCAATTAAAATGGCAATGGATTGCAAAGCTTGAGCCACAGTTTAAGAATAATCTGCGCCTTATCTTTAAACACCTATGTGTTGATTACCGTGGGTTGAAGGCATTAAAAGATGCCACAGATAAATTGAATGATTATTTCAAGTTGCCAAACAATGATGACATGGTGGGTATCAATACGTTTGTCACTGAGATTGTCAGCAAACAAGCACTTAACCTTATCACTGAAGTCATTGATCATAAAACGTTAATCAATCCTAAAATGTATGAGTTCTATCTTTACACTGTCATAGATAAAGCGCTTTATAGTGGTGAAATATCCTCTGATCATAGTCATCAGTTTATGGCATATGAAGATGAGATTATCAAAGATGAGGAACTTGCTAATGAAGTGATTCAAAAACTTAATCTAACGACCTTTGATCAACCAATCACGACACACTTATATGCGCTAGAAGAAAGGCTTGAAAACCAAATAAAGCAAACAAATAACAATATCCATTTAGGCAATAACGATGCTATTCAGATCAAAAGCCAAGACAAGCGTACTTGGACGTTACCCTATCGAAGAGACCAAGTGTCCGTTAACCATAAAATATTTGAAAGCGTGCCAACCTTAGATATTGCTGATGTTATTACTTATGTTGATCAAGAAACTCAATTTTTATCGTGTTTTCAACACATTTTACATAAAGGGGCGAGAAAACCTGTCGATAAAAAAGTGCTTACCGCAGTACTTTTAGGCAAAGCAACTAATCACGGACTACATCAAATGGGATCATTGTCAGATTTTGATTATGATACGCTTAAACGATGTGAGCAATCGTATATTAGTTTAGAAGCGATTAAAGAGGCATGTGATACGCTATCCAATGCCATTAAGGAATTACCTGTTTTTAATCTATACAACATTAATGATTGTGTACATGGTGGTATTGATGGACAAAAATCTAAACCTAAAAAAGCATGTTTTAATGCGCGCCATTCGCCTAAATATTTTTATCTGGGTAAAGGCATCTCAACGGCGACTTTATTAGTGAACCATATCCCTGCAAATGCGACCATTTTTGGTGCGCATGAGCATGAAAGTCGATTTATATTTGACCTCGTTTACAATAATGATACTGAGATTCAGCCCGATATTATTTCAACCGATAGTCATGGTTGTAACTGTGTTAACTTTGCACTACTTGATTTCTTTGATCGACAATTTGCCCCATGCTTTAAGCGCATCAACAATAAAGAATCGATGATTGCAGGGTTTGATGAAGTCGAAGCATATGAGCACCTATTTATACGTCCAAATAGCCAGATAAATCGTGAGTTAATTGAAATAAATTGGATTGATATCAAGAAGATTGTTGCAAGCTTAGCGCTTAAAAAGTCAAATCAAAGCACACTGATTAGGATGCTGAGCAATAGTAGTTATGAGAATCCAGTTAAAGAAGCACTATGGGAATATGACAAAATTATCCGTAGCGAATATATCTTAAGGTATATTGATGATGAGCAACTACGAAAATCCGTTCGTACAGCACTCAATAGAAACGAAGCCTATCACCAGCTTAAAAATACCATAAGGCATGTTGGCAACCAAAATACGCTAGGCAAAAACGATGATCAAGTCATAATTAACGATGAGTGCGCTAGATTACTATCTGAAGTAATCATTTACTACAACGCCAGTATTTTGACAGAACTTTTACAAGATAACACAAGACAAGATCAAGAGGATCTATTAAAATATTTAAACAAGGTTTCCTTAATCGCATGGTGTCATGTTAACCTTCACGGCATCTACCGCTTTAAGAATAAAGGCAGATCAGCAGTTGATATGTCTGCTTTAATCAAAGATATTCCATCTATCATAATCGATCAAGATACAGGCAAGTAAAAAATCTTTACGTTTTTCGGCTTATAACGCTGGAACCCCAATAAGGCTTTACTGAGCAATGATAAAGGCACCTTATTACTAAATCTCAAAGACAAAAAAGAACAGCTTTGGGATTATGCTTATACGCATACTTCATATAGCGCACAAGGGGCAACCTCAAAGCATGTGATTGGTGTTGAGCTAAATGATAATTATCGCTCAAATTATATCACAGTGACACGTGCTAAAACGCATACGGTCATTTATACGCTTGATAAAGACTGGCTTATTGATCATTTAACTGATGCTAAAAAAATGGAAAATGCCGATAAAGTCTCTGCGTACGAGGTGATGAAAAAGGTTACGGTTAACCAAGAAAAGCAAATAAATGTACAGCAAATAAGAGAGGTAAAAGCCAAACTTAAAGCAGAGAATGAAGCAAATAAAGATAATGAGATCAAGAAAGATAGTGAGATAAAAAATC
>NZ_JBXTEF010000124.1:0-22801 GCF_057495195.1 Cysteiniphilum sp.
CTTTGATTTTGTAAGCGTTGGCTGAGCGTAAGTCGAAGCCTCTATGAAGTGTGATTTTCCCAAGCTTACCCACTTCGACTGATGCTCAGTGTACCGCTTCGACTTACGCTCAGGGTACAGTGAGCATTGTGGGGAAGTATTTAGTCTTAGTCCGTTTATATTTTTTTAAACACAAGCGTGCCATTGGTGCCGCCAAAGCCAAATGAATTAGACATGGCAATATCAATTTTCATTGGTTTTGCTTGGTGTGCTGCATAATCTAAGTTACAGCCTTCATCAACATTATCAAGGTTGATCGTCGGTGGTGCGACTTGATCACGAATGGCAAGTAATGAGAAGATAGCTTCAATCGCACCAGCTGCGCCTAGCATATGTCCGGTCATTGACTTGGTTGAACTCATGACGATATTTTTGGCATGATTACCCATAAGCTTCTCAGCTGCTTGGCTTTCTTTGACATCACCAGCCGGCGTTGATGTACCATGTGCGTTAATATATTGTACTTGATCAGCATTGACACCTGCATCTTCAAGGGCTAATTGCATACATTCATAGCCACCTTCGCCACTTGGACTTGTGATGTGAAACGCATCAGCATTCATGGCGTAACCAATAAGCTCACCATAGATCTTAGCACCACGCTTTTTAGCGTGCTCATATTCTTCTAATACAACAGCAGCTGCACCATTAGATAAGACAAAGCCATCACGGTCTTTATCCCACGGGCGTGAGGCACCTTTTGGATCATGGTTGCGCTCAGATAAGGCACGAGCTGCCGCAAATCCGCCAATGCCAATAGCAGTATTGGCTTTATCAGCACCACCGGCAATCATCACATCAGCATCACCATAAGCAATCATACGTGCTGCCATGCCGATGTTGTGTGCACCCGTTGTGCAAGCAGTAACGACTGCGGTATTGGGGCCTCTTAGATTGTGCTTAATCGAGAAGTTGCCAGAGATGAGATTGATAATTGTGGCAGGAATACAAAAAGGGGATATGCGCCTAGGGCCTTTGTTATCAATAATAACACGTGTTGCCTCAAGCTCACCAAGTCCACCAATACCTGAAGACATTGATACGCCTATGCGGCGGCAATTCTCATCGGTTACCGTGATGCCAGCGTCTTGCCATGCTTCTTCAGCAGCTACAAGACCGTATTGCATAAAGGGATCGTATTTTTTGATTTCTTTTTTATCGAAATACTGTAAGGAGTCGAAGTTTTTAATGGTGCCACCAATGGTGACTTTAAACTCAGAAATAGAAGGTCCATGCACAAGATCAAATTCAGGTAGTTGTTCAATGCCGCTTTGACCTTTTAAAATCGCATCCCATGTACTTTTGACATCATTACCAAGCGGGCTTAATGCACCAAGTCCAGTAACGACAACGCGTCTTGCTGATTTCATGATTTCATTATCCAAATGTTTATACCGTTCGCAAACCATTCAAAAGTATCAAAAACTTCTTTCAGATATTAAACCCCGCAAAATGATTTACGATCGGCATAGTTATACAAACAAAAAATCAGCATTAACCTTGCGACTAATGCTGATTTCTCATAAATTCATCAGTTACTTTAAAAGCAATGAATGATTAGCTGTTATGTGCTTCGATGTAAGTGTAAACGTCTTGCACAGTCTTGATTTTTTCAGCTTCTTCATCTGGAATCTCAGTATCAAACTCTTCTTCTAAAGCCATAACTAATTCAACAGTGTCAAGAGAGTCAGCGCCTAAATCATCGATAAAAGATGCTTCTGCTTTTACATCTTCAGGTTTAACACCTAGTTGCTCAACGATGATGGCGTTTACTTTTTCTTGAATTGCGCTCATTTTGTTTCCTTAAGTTTTTACTTATTAATTAATTATAAAACTGTCTTTAAATTTATGGCATCTGCCAACCGAGTAGACATTGTAGTGAAATGTGCCTTATTTGCAATAAACTTACAACAAAATTCTGCTAAAACTGCTTTGGTTTACTATTTATTGAGCAGATGCTTCTATTAGTTATCAACTTCGTCGTTATCGTTATCATTTAAGAATAAAGGATATTGCTTTGCATCATCACCAACTAACCTTATTAAAGGGACTGATGAGCTAAATTAAAGTTGCAGTAACTTCGCTATTTCTATCAACAGACATATTTGCTAGACTTTGTGGCAGTAATATTTTGACTTAACATTGTGGTGCATATGAAAAACTTGCCAATTGGTTATTCGAGCCTGTCTGAGATGATAAATGGCAATACTTTTTATATTGATAAAACTCGTCATATCCATGAGATTGCAGCAAAAGGCAAGTATTACTTCTTATCACGTCCACGTCGTTTTGGCAAAAGCTTAACTATTGATACCTTAAAGCAATTGTTCCTAGGTGAGAAAGCACTTTTTAAAGGTTTGTATATCGAAGATAAATGGGATTTTGATAAGACACACCCTGTGATCCATTTTAGTTTTGGGCGCTCTAAATCAGTGTTTTCTGAGGAGTCTTTGCTGCAATGGATTTTGCGTGAGTTATCAGATACGGCCAAACACTATGGGATTGAACTGGATACCAGTAAGCATTATGACCTGCAGTTTGATCAGCTGATTAAATCGTTATTTGAAAAAACGAACAAGCGCGTCGTGCTCTTGGTGGATGAATACGATAAGCCGATTTTAGATGTGATTACTCAATCAGAGGAAGCATTACGCAATCGCGAGATTTTAAAGGGGCTTTATAGTGTCATCAAAGATAATGATGCATGTTTGCGCTTTGTGTTTTTAACAGGTGTATCTAAGTTTTCCAAGGTGAGTTTATTTAGTGGCTTAAATAACTTGGAAGATATTTCTTTTCGTGCACCGTTCGCTGATTTATGTGGTTATACGCAAGATGAGCTAGAGAGTACATTTACAGAATATTTAAAGGGTGTTGATCTCGTTAAACTCAAAACATGGTACAACGGTTACAATTTTGATGGAACTGAAGCACAAAAAGTTTATAACCCATTTGATGTTTTATTGTTCTTTAGCAATGGTGCACGCTATCAAAGCTATTGGTTTGAAACGGGTACACCGAGCTTTCTAGTTAAGCTAATTAGTCAACGTCGTGACATTATCCCTGACTTGGAGAACTATAAAGCAACTCCGGACGCGTTAAATAGTATAGATGTCAATAATACGCCAATTGCTGCACTGATGCTGCAAAGTGGTTATTTGACGATTAAAGAGCAATTTTATTTTGGTCAAGATCTTTGGTATCGCTTAGGCTATCCTAATTTTGAAGTTAAAACGGCTTTGAATAGACAGCTGACTAAGATTGGCATTACACAAGAAGATGCAACCATGAATCAACTTGCGATTAATAATGCGCTTTTGACAGATAACTGGCAACAATTTGAAAAAGCGATAGCGAGTTTTTATAGTAGTATTCCCTATGATTATTATGTCAATACACCATTAAATCGTTATGAAGGTTATTATTGCGCGATTATTTATAGTTATTTCGCTGCACTTGGCTATGACGTTAAACTCGAAGATCACACCTCTGAAGGTCGTATTGATATGTCGATTGTTATTCCTCATAAGAAAGTGATTATTTTTGAGTTTAAGGTCAGTCACGGCGAGAACTTAGCAGCCAAGGCAGTAGAACAAATTGTTAGCAAAAATTATGCATCAAAGTTTACTCATCTGGAATTGCCGATTTATCAAGTAGGTATTTCATTTGATCACAATAAGCGCACCATTAATGGCTTTGAAGTGCTTGAGCGATAAAGGGATATAACGTGTAACTCCAAACCACTTGCGGTTGATTTAGCTCTGTCTATACTTTCCTTATCAAGGAAATAATAATTATGGATTTCAAGTGCGATGTTGGATGTAAATGAAATATTGATTGTTGATGATGAGCCGATTATTTGTGAGCTGATTGAAAGTATTTTGCAGTCTAAGGGCTATATGACTTATAGTGCTTATAACGGTAAAGCGATGCTTGAGTACTTGAATCAGAAAATCCCAAGCTTAATTATTCTGGATTATCAATTGCCTGATCTAACGGGGCATAGCTTATGTCAGAAAGTGCGCCAACAATCGCAAGTCCCGATCTTGATGGTAACAGCACATGATAGTCAAGCTAATCTTATTCGTGGGTTTGAGCTTGGAATAGATGACTTTTTAGCAAAGCCATTTGACCCCAAAGAGTTGCTGTTGCGTATAGAGGCAATTTTGCGCCGCAGTCACAAGACACAAATGGCATTGTCTCAATCAACACAAGAAGATCAAATAAACTATCAATTTGATCGTTGGCATTTTGAACCATCAGCACTTAGTCTGGTCGATAAAAATAATATGAGCAAAAAGCTCAATTTGACTGAATATGAAGTGAAACTATTAAGTCTTTTTTGTGCGAATGCCGAGCGAATTATCACGCGTGAGCAAATTCACAAAGCGTTGGAGAGTCATGCTGATGATGCATCATTACAAGCAATTAATGTTTATGTTTATCGCTTACGCAATAAGATCGGTAAAGATCTAATTCAATCCATTCGTTACAAAGGATATAAGTTTTTGACGGATGTCCAAGTGCTTTCCTTGTAAGCTGATCTACCCTAATAACCTTATAGGAATCAGATATTCTTTATAAATCTACTTAACACCAAGTTCAATCAGACGTTCATCCAAGAAAGCATCAGCAGTTTTGTATTTTTCAGACAAGTAAATATCCGCTTTGGCGTGCATAAAGCAAGGTGTTGACATGCGATCAACGCCTTGTGCTTCACCTTCAGGTTTAACGACGCGATGCTTAGTAGCAATATATTCAAAGTTGGTCATTTCTTGCAGCATATCACCAATATTAATGATGATAGATTGCGGCTTACAAGGCACTTCATACCACTTATCTTCTTTGTGTGAGTACACCTCTAAGCCAGGTGAAGAGGCAACCGGTAAAAGGGTGATTAAATTGATATCCTCATGCGCTGCAGCACGGATGGCACCTGGTTCCTCATCACCTTTGATCGCAGGATAATGCAATATGCGAAATAACGTGCGATCAAATGACAAAGCTTCGACTAATGGCATATGCAGTTTCTTGGATGTTTCTGGATCCATATGATCATCAATCCATTGCAGTAATGTTTTACCTAGTTCAAAAAGTTGATCAAAAAGCTTGCGTGCTTTGTTAGAGACTTCTTGAGGGTAGCGGCCATTTGGAAAATATAAATGGAAATAATGTTTGATATCACGTGCGGTCTCACCCTTGGCAGTTTCTGAGATATCTATCGGAAAGTAGCCATCTTGAGTTGCTTTATCGTAATAATAATTGTGGGCAGCTTCTGAATTAATGAACTTGCGCCACTCACTATAAACATCTTCGATAAGCTGCCAGTCGATAGGGTGTGTCTCTAATACCCCAAAGCCTGTTTGCTTCAAAGAATCAGTAAAACGTTTTGGCGCGTTATCTGCATAATAATCAACACTTAAAATTTCCATAAAAACACCTGATTTATTGATTTAAATGACGTTGGCATGCTAAATACTAAAGACATACCTGTCAAGGTTGAAATGATAGTGATAGATCTGCAATTTAGTTGTTTGTTCATTTGTCCATTGGCGATAAAAGCAGTACACTGGCGACTTGAAAAAATTGATCAATTGAAAACAAAGGTAAAAAAGGATAAAAAATGATTCCAACACCTCATATTGAAGCAAAAAACAAAGATGACTTTGCCAAAACTGTGATTATGCCAGGAGACCCTCTGCGTGCTAAACTGATCGCTGAAACATATCTTAAGGATATTAAGCAGGTCAATAGTGTGCGTAATATGTTGGGCTTCACTGGGACTTATAAAGGCAAAAAATTAACGATTATGGCGCATGGTATGGGGATCCCAAGTGCGGGAATATATACGGCAGAACTATTTAATAATTATGATGTTGATCAGATTATTCGTATTGGTTCATGTGGCTCATATGTGTCTGAGATTGAGGTATATGATGTGCTATTAGTTACCGAAAGCTATTGTGAGTCGGATTATATCGAGATTGTGACTGGTGAAAAAACAAGACTGGCAATGCCAGATGTGAATTTAACAGCACATATAGCAAAAACAGCAGAGAGTTTGAGCTTGCCTGTGACACAAGCAAAAGTACATTGTACTGACGTGTTTTATCGCAAAAACTTTGATGATTATATCAAGATTCATAGTGAGCATGGTTGTAAAGCAGTGGAGATGGAAACTGTCGCGATTTTTGCTAATGCTAAAGCCTATGGTAAAAAAGCAGCTTGTCTTTTAACGGTTTCTGATTCATTGGTGACAAAGGAAGTTACAACGAGCCAAGAGCGCCAAAATTCATTTACTAAAATGATTGAAATCGCCTTAGCGAGTGCTTAATCCTAGTTATCTATAGATATTTTCTTTCTCGCATTTTCTAAAAAAATAACTATTCTTACTTGTGCAGGTTCGCATATATGAAAACAAGGAGAATAGTAATGAAGTGTTGTAAGCAATCAGGATCTATTATTGGTTGTCTAGTCATAGGCATTATATTAGTTATATTAAGCATTGTACTGATTATTGGTGCCTTTAGTTGGTTTCCTTCAGCGCATAGCCTTTATGATTTAAGTGAATCGGTTATCACAGGTATGTTGGGCTGTGCCAGTTTGATTATTGGTGCCATCTTTATTGTCGTAGGAATCGTCTTAAATAAATTGGAAAAAAAATGAGAGATAAATTAAGCACATTTTTACCAAGGTCAAGTTAGAAAGAATACGTAAATGAAATCGCTGATGTTAATACATAGCTTTGACCAACCATTGGGCTGTCTTGAACAGTGCTTGCAAGTTGATTTAAGCGAAAAACGCTGGTGATGCCCCAACGTTTGTTATAACGATACATTAGTGATAATGATAAATAAGGTGAAAAAGCGCTACCTGGAGAATATTCTTGTAATCCAGATAGCGCTGATTCGCTTGCAGAAATACCATAAAAGTAATCCAATATTTTATTTTGTGTCCATTGCACGCCACCGCCTGGTGAAATAATCAATTGATGTTTATCGGACTGTAAAATAAAAGGTTTCGTATATTGCATGTTTGCCATTAATCCATGCGTTCCTGCCGTAAGATCGAGATTCAAACCCAATTGCAGTGAGCCATAAGCGCTGTTGAAACGACTTGAGAATCCTCCCATAAACATATAGTTGCGGTCATTTAACTTCTGTAACTGTGGATCAGTTGATTTGCTGGCATCAAATTTTTGTGGATATAAGAAGCCATCAACAGAAAAGCTAAACATACGATTGCCGATGAGGCGATAAGCAATGTATGGTCCAAGGACCGTTAAATCTTCACCTTTATAGGCGATCATCGGAAATGCCAAAATGTTATCATCAGTTGCTTTGTATGGATTGGGAGTAAAGATACTCGCAACCCCAATACTCCAAGGATATTGAATATTAAAGTGCTTTTGTTCTTTTTGTTCTTTTTGCTCTTTTTGTATTTTACTTGTGTCCTTGCTTAGGAAATCTTCTTGCGTTTCACCATAGTTGCTATTAGCAGAGTTATTAGGGCTATTGGTTAGCAGGGTATCTTTAGCGGCTTGTTGTTCTTGTGTAAAAGCAAACATAGGTAGCAACATTATGCTAAGCGGCATCATTAGAAAGTTATATTTACAAGCCATTTATTACTCCTTAAGCTATCGTTGTTGTTACGATGATTAAGTGTAGTTATATCTTGTGTGGATATGTAGTAGTTTCGACGGGAAATATAATAATAAATAATAATGCATTCATACGTAGTTGATATTTTTTGTGACTCTTCCTTATAGAAGATGTTGGCAAAAGAAATGCTATCCTATCGGTGAGTTGTAAATCAGTGACTATTTGGGAGTATCGATTGAAAAATTGGGGGGTGAAAAACTGGGGTAATTCTCAAGTTTATAACTTGCAGAAACTAATGGGAGTGAGTGTTACTAAAGCAATATCATGCGAGTTCTTGATATCTATTATTCTTTCACGACTAATTGTGGGGGTTCTAAATTAGAATATCTAATGACTACTAAAACCAGTGGGGTAGCTAATGATACAAAAGCAAGTTGGGGCATTAGTTATGATCCTGAAAGTACAGGTGGTTAAACCATCAACTTATCAATGATGACAAAGCTTAAAGGTTATGGTTTGCTGCAAGATACCGCATTGACTTTAGAGGTGGGTTATCCAGTTTATCAAAAACTTCTCCACCATTAAGCACAGCAAAATGATTTACGATGGGTATATTATGACGAGAGATTTTAGTATTTTTGGTTATATTTCGTTATTTCCAATCTTGCAATCCTGTGTTTATAGTTTACCCATTAAGTGATTGACTTCTAATCTGTCAATGCAAGTGAAACTATTGATTTGGGGCAACTTATTTATGATAAATTTTGTAAAGTATGTATTTGTTTTATGTTTGGGCTTAACTACGCTTTCTCATGCGAGTCTCGATCCAGGGGTGATGTTGCTAAAGTGGGACAATGATGATCAGGAGATCACGCGGACAATAAAAAACACAGGGAGCACCACTCAATATGTAAAGATAGAGGCTTTTAAAATACTTGATCCATTTGGAGAGGGTAAAGAGATAAAGCTTGAGCTTAAAGATATGGTAAGTGATCTTTTAGTTTCACCATTAAAGATGGTTATTCCACCTAATTATGAGAAGCTGCTTCGGATGAGTCTACCTAAAGGTAGAGATTCCATTACCGCGGATCAATATTACCGTATTCGTATTATTCCTGTTGAACCATCGTTAGATAATGGATTTTTCAATGTGCAAGAAGGTGAGGTGAAAACTGGTGTTACTTTGTCCATTGCTTATGGAACCTTGCTAATTGTCACACCGCTTCAGAAAAATATTCGCTATAACACAGTGCATGATGTAAGTGACGATCTTTTAAAGATAGAAAATAAAGGCAATAGCTTTGTTAAAGTTAAAATTCAAGGGGCTTGTCGCGATGAGACGATTGAGCACTGTGAAAATGGGAACAAAGTAGAGAACCATATTGTGTACGCTAAACAAAGTAAAAATTTTAGTTTAACTGATTATAACCATGAGGAGACAGAGTATGTGATTACTGAGGGCAATGAGAGAGAGACGTATGAAATTTAACAAATAAATCAATTTAATATCAAACTATGTAAATAAATATATTTAGGAGAAACACAATGAAAACAATCACAAAAACATTAGCAAGCGTTTTATTAACAGCATCTATTATTGGTGGGGTAAATGCAGCTTCTACTCAAGGAGAAAGCTTATCGATTCACTTATCTGCGAATGTTCCAGATACTGATGCGGCTTACTACACCGTGAATGTAGTAAACTCTCAACTTCAATTTTCTTATGATTTAGTTGCAGGTGATTTCACTGGTGATTCAACGTCAGTTACGATAAGTGTAGATGGTGGCGAGTTAGCTGCACTTAACGTCAGTGCAGCTGCGCCGCTAGAGATTGCGCATAGTACTGATCCAACAAAGAAAATTAGCTATGCGGTCAAACTTGGGACTCAGGAGATTACAACAACAGATTCAAATATTATTAGTCAACTTGGTAACCCAGATGGTACCTCTATCGTGGGTCTGGTGATTGATCCTGAAACATATGACGATTCTAAACACATAGAAGGAAACTATAGTGGTCAATTAAATCTTCTTTTTGATGGAACTTTAAGCTAAGACGTTTGGGTTAATAAGCTGTAAGAGGCATAATCGATGATTTATTTGAAATTTATTTGTTTGGGTGGAGTGCTGAGTTTTTGTTTATTAGCTAAGTCTCACGCAAATAAACATATACCAAAAGAATTTATTGATTTTGTCTCACAGCAAGGGGTTGATGTGAATGTTAAGGTATCAGGTGTTCAGCTTGGGTACCATACAGCATATATGCAAGATACTAAACTTGAGGGAATCGATCTTAATGAGATTTTCTCTTCTGTAAAGTTAAAAGATATAGCCAAAGCAATTATTTTAGATCAATGGCGTTCAGGGATTCCTTTTGAAGCTGCCATTTACTGTAGCACTGAGTATGAAGCTCAAGGCATCTGTAAAGCGGGATCTATTTTAGCAAGAAGTCATTTTTCAACCAAGACCTCTCAGTTGGATATTACAATTAATAAGAGCGCTGTATCGTATCAAAATCATCAAGATCAGGGCTATCTTAATCTACATGAAAACACACGTTATGGCAGTGTTTTTAACTATGATCTTTACTTTGATGTTTCAAATGAGACATCAAGCTATAACTTAAATTTAGAGAATATCACTAGTGTTAATAATACTTCTATTCATAGCGGCATTATCGCCTCAGGCAATGAAAATAGCTCAAGTGAAACACTAACGCAGCTTTATGTGCAGCAGGAGTTTCAAGACAATCTGTTAATTGCAGGTTTTATGGGCAGCTATGAGGCACCTTTTAATGCCGTGACGCAAATGGATTATATTCCATCAGTGGATAGTTTACTTATTGGGCTGGCAAGCTCAAATAATATGAAGAAAAACAAAAATGCGAGCTCTCAAGTGCCAATTTTAATTTATGCACAGAGTAATACCAAAGTGAAAATTTATAAAGAAAACAACCTTTTAAGTGTGCAAAGTTTTGCCGCAGGGACACATGAAGTTGATACTTCTACTTTTCCTTATGGTATTTACTCAGTGAGAGTTGAGATTTATCAAGGAAACACCTTGATTGAAACCAGAATAAGCACAGTTGTTAAACCAACTTCAGCAGCAGACTTTGGTAACAGGAGCTCACATTACAGACTTTGGGTCGGGATGGCAAAAGAAACAAGCTATCAAGAGCAGTTTTTTCCTGATAGCTTTAATAAAGTCTATCTCGGTGGGGCATATGCTTTTATGCCGTTAACCAATACAGTGACAAACCTCTCAGCTTATGTACTTGGTCGTACGGTAACAGGGGAGGCTGGTGTTGATTATCTATTCTCAGAGAGTCTCTCATTTAATGCTTCAGGCGCGATTGATAACTATCACGGCTATGGATTTAATATCAATGCACAAGTGCAACCGTTTAACCTATTATCGATGAGTTTGTGGTATCAAAATGAAGATAATCAAAGAAATAACTATCAAAATGAGCAAGTTTTTAGTGCCTTTGCAAAAGATTATAACAGCATTGGCATAAGCACTAGCATTAATCTAAATGATATTGGACTTGGTTCTTTATCAGGAAGTTATATGTATAATTTAAAAACAAATGGTTTTCAATCCAACGTGTCACATTATAAAACATGGGTTAGTACAAGGGACTATCAAATTTATTCAACGATTAACTATGGTTATAGTAAGTACACAGGTGGGCAATATAAAGATTTCTCCATTATGCTCAACTTTAGCTATTTCTTTGATAATGGCTCGAGCATTAACAGTTCTCTTGGGCATCAAAGCTATAATAATACAAATAGTGGCACACTTGGCTATTCACCAAACTTTGACAGCAATTATATTGATGATGTATCACTTGAGATAGATTATGGTGATGTTAGTGAGTCGCAAGGTATTTCAGTTAACTTGGGCTCTGATAATATCAGTGGCTTTATTGATGCAGCTCATCAATCAACTAACGGAGAATCAACTTCATCAATATATGGCTCACTCTCAGGCAGTTTTGCCTTGGTTGATTTTATCCCTTCTTTCAGTGCGGATCAGTATAATCAGGCAGGTGTTATGATTGATATGGATATGCCAGAGGACGCAAGTGTTGATGCTGAAATTGATGGCAGACGCTATAGTTTAAGTGCAGGGCAGAATCTTATTATGCTGCCGGCGTACCAAGAATACACGCTTCAGCTTTTAGAGGATAGAAATGACAAATCAAATCTTCAATACTCTGAGAAAGAAAAAAGCTTCACTCTCATGCCGGGCAATATCGTTCAAATTGATGAATCAGCGATTGCGACAATACATGTATTAGGTCGTGCACTCGTTGATGGCAAGCCTAAGAAAAATGTGATGGTCAAAAATCACATTAACCAAACAGTAACCGATGAGGAAGGCTATTTTATGGTGTATATAGATAAAAGAAATCCAACCTTGCAAATTAACGGTAGTTGTAAACATGAATTTCAAGATCCTCAAATTTTGCAATCAGGACAGTGGATAGGAGTGATTGAATGTTGATGGGAAAGAAAAATATATATAAGCACATTCTCATTATAAACGTGCTATTAAAGGGTATTTTCTTTTCAACTGTAGCATATGCTGAAACCGAGATAATCAACGTGACAGCATTTGACGTAGAAAAAGAGAGTCAAGATTGGCAGTATATAATAGAAGCTGAAACAGGATATATTGGGGGAGGACATTCTTTGATAGCCCTTTCAAATAAGGTGTTGGCTAGTTCAATGATAAATCCATATGATAGAACTTATGACTTTCATGTGAAATGGCACAGTGAAGCAACAGGGCGAGCGACGATACGTTTGGAGGATAGGCAAAGAGGACATACAGAAGAGTTTGATGTGCAGTTTACGAAGACTCTATATGCTAATAATTCAACAAAATATACAAACCCTAATAATACTGCTGAATACCACAGTCCAGACTATGGAGATATGACTCAGTATTATTTTAGAGTGTTAAGCTCTGAAAACCAAGATAAAGTAGCGGGGCTATACCTTGGCAATATATCAATGCCAGTAATTGCTAATGGGGGGAATGGACAAACTGCGGGTCATATACTTCTTAATTTTAAATTGGTTGTGCCATTAATAATGAGTTTTTCAGCACAGAATACTGCATTGCAGTTGAATGAATCTAATGACCGCTACCGTGCCAGTACAAGAGTTGACTTTTCATCTAACTCGCCGCTGCCTTTGGAAATTACAGCACAATTGCAATGTGGGCATTTGGTTAATAACAGATGTGCATTAACCCATGATAGTAATTTAGATTATTGGCAATACTTGGTTGATATTAATGGCCAAGCTATTTCCCCTAACGATAAACTGAAAATGATTTTAAATCCTCAGGATAGTTTTGATCTTGGTGTGACGGCAAAAATGCCCTATGGAAAAGAGTCAGGGAGTTATTCGGGCCAGTTTACTGTTGTGTTTGATGCTGTATGGTAATAACCTTGGTTTGGAGTTAAGCTTCATAAAGTTGTCACATCCAATCGTGAACAATTATAGGATGTGAATCACCGCATTCTAAGATGAGAAGTAATTATTCGTTATTCCCCAATAATTGATTAATAAACAACCCTATGTAGACTGCTTATATTACTTATTATTTTTATGATTCTAGTTAGTAAATTGTTTTGCTAATGATGTCGATATTATAAAACAGGAGTAGAGATTCAATGCAACAATGGTTAAGGCGAAGAGTTGTAGCCATCACTTTAAGTGCTATTTTGTTAGTTATATTTATTGCACCACTACAGTTGGAGCATATCTTTTATTACGACCAGCGGCGTGTAATGCAATTATTGCTACTGAGTATTGTGCCTTTATTATTTCTATGGAGAAATTATAGTGTATTTATCTTGCAGATATTGATGCAGAATAAAGTTGTATCCTTATTGTTATCGTTATTTTTGATTATTGGGTTGTTAAGTAGTATTAAGGCATCATTTATGGGGATAGCCTTTGTGCACTACACCCAGTTATGTTTATTGATTCTGCTTAGTTTGACAGTTGCTTATAGTGTTGTACATAAACAACAAAATATTAACTACTATATGTGGTTAGGGTGTTTATTTTTTATAGTAGTTGCAGCTTATATTGGTTATGGTTACGTTGTATTATTCACTGAGAATATAGGGAGTAATATGTTAAATAGTGTTTCAGCATTAACAGTCCATCCGCAATTTTTAAATCCTAGATTCTTAGATCAAATTTTAACAGCTTTAGTGCCGCTAAGTAGTGGATTGCTTTTGATTGTTAAAAATCGTTATCTCAAAATAATCGCGATTACTGCCGTCAGTACAGGGCTTTATTTGATGATTTTAACGGCTTCTCGAGCAAGTTTTGTTATATTGATATCAATGATAGTCATTGGCATGATTTTCTTTCGTCCATTATTTTATCGCTATTGTAAGTATATGTTGCTTTGCTTTGTTTTGGCGTTTTTTGCTTATTATACCATTACGTTTTTGATGGAAGCATCAGTTGGCTTGAATATGGATCGTAGTGATGGTTTTTTAAGCTATAGTGATCGTTGGCCATTGATTCAAGCGGCGATTTTAGCAGGGTTATCCGAGAATATATTTCTAGGTCTAGGGCCCGGTATGTATCCTGCTTTTGTTTACTTTTATAGTGAAACAACAGCGGCTCACCCGCACAATATATGGGCATTGTTATTAGCTGAGTGGGGTATCATCAATGCGATCATTGTTATGATGCTTGTCATTATGCTTATCGTTAGATTTTTTAAAATAGCAAAATTAATTCAAGATAATATCTATGCTATGGTGATCGTTTTTGCTGTAAGCTCGATGTTCATTAAAGGATTAGTTAGTGGCGTAACCATTATGCCTGCTGCACAACTTACTTTTGTGCTTACAATTGGCTTGTTGCTTGCTATATTTATATCAAAGGCTAATTTGCTAACCTTTAAATCAACCATTGAACAGAGAATTTTTAAGTTACTTTTGGGTACTATTTGTATGATTGCATCAGCTTATTTGCTGTTATATTCATTACATAGTATGTCTCGATTAACGACAAATGCCTATCACTATGGTACAGCCTGTTATATTAAAAATAAGGACGTGACCAGTCTGAGCCCTAATTTGTGGTCAAACGGTTGGTTTATGACGCATAACAAAAGTATTGAAGCGCTTTCTCATTCAGCTGATTTGAAATGTGTTTAGCATCTAAACAATATGGGAAATATCCTTATATGGAGAGTGAGTCCTTGGTTGGTGTAAGTATACAAAAAATCAACATATAGCCGCTATGCACCCATTGTAAAAAGATTCACGATGGGGCAAGTGCGCAAAACTTAATTAGTGCGCATGGAGCTCGGCATTTTCAAGATCATGTAATTTATCCAGATTAATCTTTTTATGGTCGTAATTAGCAACAACCCCAGGCCTTAGATTAATATTTTCGATGGGCATAATCTCCACCTGTGCTTTGCTAATCTCAGCATTGAGAACATGACCTCCTGTTTTCTTATCATCAGTAACAAAATGACTGTGAAAGCCAGGTACGCCAAAGCCTTTGGTATACTCAGGGGAAAAGAAAGTAACCATTTCTCCGGAAATATCTTTGAGTGTATATCGGTTTTCATGTTGCTTTAACCATATGTCTAACGGCAAATCTTGTGCTTTGCTGTAGTCCTCACTACGCAATAGAATCTGCTTAAATTGGCCTTTGATTAAAATCGCATAGCTTATCTGGTTGTTTTTTACTTTGCTCATGATCATCTCTTGAAGCTTCTCAAGGGAAAGCTTATTTTCAATACTAAAGCTTAGTGATTTATTTGGCTTAAAATCAGTGGCTGTTAGAAAAGAGAAGCCAGATAGTGTGTTCATTTCTTTTAACTGACCATATGGATCTGCAATATAATAAACGCCATTTATAGCGACAACTTCACCTAAGCCAACACCTGCACCAATTGCAAAGGTATTGCTATGAGCCTTTGTGGTACTTAAATCAACTTTTTCACGGTAATCTCCGGCAAGAAGCGCACTAATCGTACCGTATTGATAAAGTGTCTTTTGATGAGCTTGAAGGCTAAATGGCATATAAGTCAGGCAAAGGGCCGTTGTGGTTGCAAGTGTAAAAAATTTTGTCATATATTTTGATCTCTTCTTTATGTGTTGAAACTTTAGCTATGGTAATAAACAATGTGGCAGAGTAAAAATCAAATAAAATCATACTTTTTTGAATAAAAATATAAGGTAAGCTTAAATGGGGTGTTATTTTGGCTAAGACTACATATTCACCCGTAAGTGCTCACCGTACTCTGAGCGTCAGTCGAAGCGCTTACACAATCTAAGTGGGCAGAAATATGGCTGTAGCTGTTATTTTTTGTGATGATTTATATTTAAGATGCTTTAGATATTTCTGTTAGTCTGTTGGATGTTCTATCTGAAAATACTAAATTCTGGGGGAGAATTATGAATAGTACGCATAAAGATATATCACGTATGGGGCGTTGGAATCTATATCAAGTTGAAGTCATTGAACGCTTTTCTTGGGCGGCATTAGCAGGGGTTTTGGTGGCTTACTTAATGGCTTTCTTTGATGTCGATCATAAATATGCTTACTTGCTGTACACAGGGGCAAGCGGTATGACCTATGCAATTATGGTGATAGGTGGTTATGTTGCCACACTCACCATAGATTATAGTACCCAGACCATCTCGACATTGATAAGTTCAATAACAATCGCCGTTGCAATAATTATTGTAGTTGGTACTTATATTTGGAATCGAAAAGTAAGAGATTAACAAAGTGCGATAAATATAGTTATGTGTTAGATTATGCATAATAGTAAAACGATATTTTAGTAGTTAGGTGAAGGATGTCAGAACAGGCAAAAAATATTTTAATCATTGATGATGATCGAACATTTCGTGAACTTTTGTCAGAGACATTAGCTGTCAGAGGGTTTACAACCTTTTGCGCAGAAGACACTGAGGCAGCAGACAAGTTACTATCAGAGCATAGAATTGATATTATCTTATTGGATCTAATGATGCCAAAAGAGGATGGCATTTCTTTTTGTAGGCGTTTAAGGAAGTCATGCCAAATTCCTGTTATCTTTATTAGTGCGGTAAATGATGAAGTAGAAGAAGTGTTAGCACTAGAAGTCGGAGGGCTTTATTATGTTCAGAAACCATTTAGCTCAAGATTATTATTGACTAAAATTGATAAAGCACTGACTATATATGACCAATATACGGTTAATCAACAACAAAATACCCTACTAGAATATAAAGATTATGATTTTGGTTCATGGCTCTTTTTGTCAAACCATAGAAAAATAGTCAACAAGGAGACAAAACACTCAATAAAACTAGGTAACCGAGAAAAGGATTTTTTAATGTTACTCATTCATGATAATGAACCAGTTTCAAAGGAGAAGGCATTGCAATTGATTTATCAAAAAGAATATAGTTTTGAAGATAACTCTATTAATTCACTAATTTATCGTTTGCGTAAGAAAATTACTGAGTGTATCCAGTCTGATGAAGAGTTTATAGTATCGGCTTATTCCGATGGCTATGTCTTGACAGTGAAACCTGTGGGCATTGCATGACATTGCATAAAACCTCAATGAGGTTTTCGTATTTCAAACTTATTGTTATAGGTGTTTTGGCAGTTATGTCTATGCTGTTTTCATCTTATTTTCTATATCAATATGCTCAAGGTCAAACACGTGAAACGCTAAAAAGAAGCTTGACACTTTTTACCTATCTACGTGAAATATTAAAACAACCAACGCTTGGTGTTAATGATGATTACTATGATAATAAATTGATTCTTATTAATAAGATGCAACGCATTAACCCTAATATATCTTTTTCAGACACCCCTAAATATAATGATCAAATAGAGTTAAACAATAAGCCTCAATTACTGTTGTCAAACATGCAAAATAGAGTATTAGGAGATAGTTACTCAATTTATCTGCCAAATATAGCACAGTGGTTGAATATTAAAAGTAATCGTTCACCTTACTTCTTTATTTTGATTATTATTATTTTGCAACTATTGTTATTATGCTTTCTAATCTATTACGCTTATTCTAGCATTAAGCTGCTCAGACCTTGGTTGCGTTTAAATGAGTTATCTAATCAGCTGATGATTGGTGGAGCTGGTGATGTTTCCATGGTGACTTCAGGGCCTAAATTGATTAGATTATCTTCTGGTATGATGGCAAAGATGATTGAAAAATTAAAGCAAAGCAATGATGAAAGAAATATTACACTTAAGGCATTAACACATGATTTGCGAACGCCTTTGGCAAAGTTGCAGCTTTTAGCTGAACGTGTTGATAATGAAAAATTAGAACAGAGTATAAGCCATGAAGTTGGCGCATTAAATGACTATTTAACTCATATACTGAATTACATGCAGCGTAGCTTTTCTTTGGAAAAAGTAACCGATATAAATCTGGATAATTTACTAAGTCATCTTGTTGATGAATACAAAAATGTTCATGCTAAAGTAACTCTGACATCGATCTCACTGCACTCGCCTAAAATGATTAAAGGACAGCCTAAATTATTAGCAAGTGCTTTTAAGAATATTATTAATAATGCATTAAAATATGCAGGTGACTGTGATATTGCTATTAGGAGTAATAAATCGCAAACTATTGTTGAGTTTATCGATCATGGAGATCAGCTGAGTGATGAAACCCTTCGATTGATGGCAACACCATTTTTTAGAGCAGATCCTGCGCGAACTGCTAAAGTTAAAGGCTCTGGGTTGGGTTTGAGTATTACCAAGGCTATTTTGTTTAACCACAATGCAAAAGTTCAGTTTATCAGAGCCAACAAAGATAGCGGCTTATGTGTTCGAGTTGTATTTCAATAACTCAAGCTACAAAATATTCACTCACAATTACTCACCGTACCCTGAGCATCAGTCGAAGCGATGCACTGAGCATTAGTCGAAGTGGGTGAAAACAGAAACTACCTATGTATAAAGGCTTCGACTTACGCTCAGCCAATGTTTGAACAATCAAAGAGAGTGGGTTGGATATGGTCATAGCCATGATTCATTATACCGATATAGCTTATTTGGTATAGCAGCTCTACTCTGCTTGTCGGCACCATTTTTATTTTTTCTGCTTTTTTCTGCAAAAACTTCTTGAGCATCTTGCTGTAAATGATTATGTTATAACGTATTAATACATTGTGAAGTGTGAATAGTATTTTTATGGTGAATATCAAACAAGCGCAGCAATCTGATATTGATGCGCTTTTTCATGCGTTATCATTGCTAGAAAGTAGTGAGGAGGTTGCGAAACTTTTCGAGGATTTATGCACGCCTGCGGAGATTTCAGCGATGGCAGATCGTTGGCGCGCGGTTCAGGAGATCAAAAATGATAAATCTTATCGCCAGATTTATGCTGAAACTGGTGTCAGTGTGACCACAGTGGCAAGAATTGCGCGTTGTATCACACATGGCGCTGGTGGGTACAATTTAATGTATGACAAAGTAGAAAAAGTAGAAAAAGTAGAAAAAGCAGAAAGTGCAAAAGAGAGAAGTAGGTGAAAGAGGTCGTAACCATATGTATCAGTATTGGCTGAGTGTTAGTCGAAACCTTATGTGTATTCGTGTTGGCTGAGCGTAAGTCGAAGCCTTTATACATAGGTAGTTTCTGGTTTCACCCACTTCGACTAATGCTCAGTGCATCGCTTCGACTTACGCTCAGGGTACGTGAGCACTTTTTTGGGTAGAAATTTGTCATTATGACTATTGAAAAAGAGAAAAATTAAAATAAAAGGTCAATTAAATGAGTGATAGACAAAATAAGCGATTACGCATTGCAGTACAAAAGAAAGGGCGGTTAAACACAGAGTCAATGGCGCTTTTTGAGAAAGTTGGCATTAAAGTGCAGTTATCAAAAAGTGGGCTTTATTGTCATGCGATTGATGCACCGGTTGATTTTTTATTTGTACGTGATGACGATATCCCTACTTTGGTTAATGATGGCTTTTGCGATGTTGGTATTATTGGACAGAACGTGTTGGATGAGTTTTGTTTAACGTTGAATGAGAGAAAGCAAAGCAATAATATTACGATAGATAAAGCGCTTGGCTTTGGGACTTGTCGTTTATCGATTGCTATTGCCAATAGCAAAGCATATGACGATATCAATAGCCTAAAGGCAATGAAAGTTGCGACCTCATATCCTGAGCTATTAATGGAATTTTCACGTCAAAACAATCTCGATTTATCGATTTTAAATATTTCAGGTTCGGTTGAGATTGCACCTAATCTTGGTATGGCTGATGCGATATGTGATCTGGTGTCAACAGGGCGCACATTGGAGGAGAATAATCTCAAAGAAGTCGTTGAAATCATGCAATCACAGGCATTGTTAATTCGTAATAACCATACACTTGCGCCAGAAATTGAAGCATTCTATCAGCGTTTGATCGATCGAATGAATGGGGTGATGCAAGCCAAAGAAAGTAAATATGTGATGTTTCATGCACCTAAGTCATCACTTAATGCCATTAATGATATTCTGCCAGGTCATGAAGGGCAGACGATTATCCCTATCGCAGGCGTTCATGATAAGGTTGCTGTGCATATTGTGACGACGGAAGGTGTGTTTTGGAATACGTTGGAGCGTTTAAAGCAGGCAGGTGCTAGTGCGATTTTGGTGTTGCCAATAGAAAAAATGTTAGCGTAAGAATGTGAGAATGAAAAATGATTAGAACCTATCAAGTCAATATCGATGATAAACCTGCTTGGCAGTCTCTTCTTAAGCGTGCGCCACAAGTTAATAGTAATGACTTAAATAAACAAGTTGAAGAGATTATTAATGAAGTAAAATGCAACAAAGACCAAGCGCTATTTGAATATACTGCGCGCTTTGATCATTGTGAGCTTGATAGTTTATATATAACAGAAGCTGAAATAAAAGAAGCGTATGCGCTAGTTGGCGCTAAAGACATTGAGTTAATCAAAAATATTATTGCCAGAGTGAAAAATTATCATGAAATCAATAAACCTAAAAATACTATAGTTGATAGTAATGATGGTGTGTGTTGTCATAAAGTTTTTAGCGCTATTGAGAGCGTTGGCTTATATGTGCCTGGCGGAAGTGCACCTTTGATCTCAACGCTTATTATGCTAGCAATCCCAGCAAAAGTAGCAGGATGTAGGCAAGTGAATGTTTGCACACCAGTGAATGCACAAGGCAAAATTCACCCATTATTATTAGTCGCCGCTGATTTATGTGGTGTTGATATCATTTATAAAATAGGTGGTGCTCAAGCCATTGCCGCGATGGCATATGGCACAGAATCCGTCACTAAAGTTAATAAGATCTATGGTCCAGGTAATAGTTGGGTAACTAAAGCGAAGATGCTTGTTGCTGATGATATTGAGGGGGCTGCAATTGATATGCCAGCGGGTCCTTCTGAAGTCTTGGTAATTGCTGATGAGAAGGCAAATACTCAATTTGTTGCAGCAGATTTATTAGCACAAGCTGAGCATGGCGCTGATTCTCAAGCAATACTTATAACAACCAGTAATGCGTTAGCCAATGAGGTAAGCGCTACCATTAATCAACAGATAAATACATTAACGCGTCAAGAGATCATCAAGGAAGCATTAGTTCATAGTCGTATTTTGGTAGTTAAGATCTTAGAAGATGCTTTTGTATTTGCTAATGACTATGCGCCTGAGCATTTGATTTTACAGGTGCGAGACCCTGAAAAGTATATTGATCAAATCCATAATGCCGGCGCGGTATTTATGGGGCAATGGGCAGCTGAAGCATTAGGTGATTATGTCACCGGATCAAATCATGTATTGCCAACGTATGGTTATGCTAAGTCATTTAGCGGTTTATCAACGATTGATTTTATGAAAGCAATGAGTGTGCAATATGTCGATGAGAAAGGATTATTAGCTATCGGTGATTTAGCAGCACAATTAGCCGATATTGAGGGCTTAACAGCACATAAATTAGCCGTTGATCTGCGTCTTAAGGCACTTGAAGATGGAACGGAGGCGACATGTTTGAGAAGTTGATTCGTCAAGATTTAGCTGCATTTAATGCTTATTCTTCGGCACGATCTTTAAACCTTGAAGGTGATATTTGGCTTAATGCCAATGAGCTAGCTTATGATTTATCTGAACAAGGTTTTAATCGCTACCCTGAGCCACAACCACAAGAATTGGTGCGTGCTTTAGCAGAACTTTACCAAGTGGATCAAGATGAAATGTTGGTAACACGCGGCAGTGATGAGGGCATTGACTTATTGATTCGATTATTTTGTACATACCAACAAGATGCAATTATGGCATTTAAACCAACCTTTGGTATGTATCAGGTTAGTGCGCGTTTACAAGGGGTAGGGTATTTTGAATATGCACTTGATCCCACGAATGAATTTGCACTCAATATTGATGATTTATTAAAGGAGATAAATAACAAGCCAAACGTTAAGATATTGTTTATCTGCTCACCGAATAATCCAACTGGAAATGTAATCTCGCGAGAGGATATTGAGAGCTTATGTCTTACATTAGCCGGTAAGGTAATGATTGTTGTTGATGAGGCCTATATTGAATTTAGTGGCGAGCAAAGTGCAACAAGCTTAATTAAGCAATATGATAATGTAGTCGTTCTTAGAACCTTATCCAAAGCGTATGGTTTGGCGGCAGAGCGTGTTGGCTCTGTTATCACTAATGCCCGTTTGGTGAATTTGATCAAAAAAGTGATTGCCCCTTATCCCATCGCACGGTCAGTAGCGCAAAATGCAGTAGCTGCATTACAACCTGCACGTTTAGCATTAGTTAAAAACAAAATACATGAAGCGATTAGTGAACGCACACGTTTATTTCAATATCTACAAGCATCAAACTTGGTTCATAAAGTATATCCCTCACAAGCTAACTTTTTATTAGTACAGTTTAAAGTGGATATATTTACTCGATTATGTCAGGCAGGCATTATCGTCAGATCAATGGCAAAGGTATTTAATGATGAAACGATGTTGCGTATTAGCATAGGGGCTGTTGAGGAAGTCAATAAGCTTATTACAGTATTACTGAAGTTACGCACTTTAGAAAAACTATGATTTTATAAACACCCCGTCAGCCTTTGGCTGCCACCCCTCTTGCAAA
>NZ_JBXTEF010000125.1:0-5395 GCF_057495195.1 Cysteiniphilum sp.
CATATATATGATTATTTTGTTGTATCTGTACTAATTGGTTTTTCCCATTATATTGATAGACTGTATCAGCATAAATGCTCTGACAGGATATCAAGCCTAAAGCAAGAAGTATTTTTTTCATATTAATTCCCCGATTTTTCAACGATCACATTGCCGTTTTTGTCATACTGATAACTTGTTATCGATTTTTTACCATTTGACTCAACTGTTCTGGTGAGTAATTGGTCAATATTGTTATAGTCATAGCTCATATAGTCACACTTTGCATCAATACATTGCACCTCTGAAGTAATGTTACTATTACCATCGTAATTATAGGCATTACTTATTGTATGACCACTAGATAAAACTGTCTTTGAGCTTAGTAATCGGCTTTGATCATCGTATGTATAATCAGTCGTTTTAGTGAGGGTATTTCCTGCCGTAGTATCTTCACTGACTTCTTTGATGATTTGACCACGATTATCATAGTTTGTGGTAACGCTTAGACAGTTTCCTTTGTCATCACAGGTTGTTTTGGTATGTAAACGCCCTTGGTCATCGTAGTCATAGTCTTTTTGTAAAGTGCCTTTTACTTGACCATTATCAAATTGAGTTAGCTCTTGTTTTATTTTATCATTTTGCAATGGTTTATCATTATCGAAGTCATAATAACTATAGGTGATTTTGCCTAAATTGGAGTCTATCGAGCTGATCTTGCTATCAGCTAAATTATGATAAGTAAATCTATTACCGACTGCATCAGTTACATCATTTAAGTCATTTTTATCATTATAGCTTAGTACTGATATCGTTTTATCACCGACTTTTAAGTTAAGTAAATTGCCCATTTTAGTATAGAAATAGCGCTGGGTATCAACGGCATTTTGCTTGGTTTTTAAGCGTCCGTAGGAGTCGTACGTATACTTTATAACATCATTACCATCATGTTTCTCATCTAAAAGCTTACCAAACTTATCATAAGTGTAATTTGTTGTTGCACCATTAAAATCTGTTGATGCAATTAACTGCCCAAGATCGTTATACTCATTGGTGGTGCATAACTTATGCTTTCCAGCGGTGTCTATTAAGTCATAACATAAATGTTGCAAACGTCCAAAGCGATCATAGACGCGCTCGTAGCTGCGATGAACCTCTTTTCCATCTTGATAAATTATCTTCTGGGTTTCTTTGCCCGTTGTCTCGTCATACAAGGTTACTTGGCGATAATTATGACCATTAACAGTGGTTTCTGTCACATTATTACGTCCAAGCGTATCATAATAGTAATGCTTATCAGATAAGATATTATTTGGATTGTTTGGGTCGTAGATTTTGTCTTCTTGTAACTGACCACTGTCACTATAGTAAGAGCGTTGCTTTTTGCTGAGCTTACCTGCAATAGTCTCTTCCTTATATAAGCTGAGTTTACCTTTGCTATATTCAACGGTATGAACTCCCTTGCCATGATCATTATTTTGATCTTGTACGACTTTTTGATAGCAGCCAAATTCATCATCACATATTTGTTGGTAGCTGGTTTTTAGGATGTTGATCGTTTTTCCTAAAGCATCGACCGCCTTTACTTCTATTGGTCGATGATACATGTCATATGTATAGTATTCTTTATTACCATATTTATCCGTTTTGCTTTCTAATTGTGCGTAGCCATCATAGCTATAGTGATCGCTTCCTTGGCTGTAACCTGTTTTTTTCTCATTCGGTTGCTTGTTGTATGATGGATTGCTCATCCAGTTTTGCCCTTGAACTACCTCGACACCTAGCGCGTCTGTTTTGGTTAGTAAAAGAGTTGAATTAAGCTTACTATCAGGTAATAAGTTGACCTTTTGGGAGGCTTTATGCCCACGAGGAGAGATGGTTTCAAGCAGCATACCATTGACGGCATATTGCTTTTGCTCAAGGTTGCCCAATGCATCTGTGCTAGCAATTTCTAAACTACCGATATTTTGGCGACTGGTTGTTTGATTCAAATCATTTGTCGTTGTAATCGCTAGTTTACCATAACCATTCTTGATCGCACTATAATCATAATGGAAGCTTTTGTTCAAAGTATCACCATTGCTTTCTACAGACTCTTTACACACCAAGCCTTGTATATAAAAATTACCACACCCAGAGGTATCTGAGGCGTAACTAAATCTCTTGATTTCTGGCGTTTTTACTTTCCCTGTGGTTAGATCTTTATAGTTGGTACTTTGCTGTAATGGTAGTAGACCGCTTGCGTCTAACACTGTTTTTTCAGATACCTGCCTTTTTGTACTATTATCCGTCGTAACTTTTAACACAGGTGTTTGATGACGATTATCATAAGTGATATCTGTTTGGGTGACTGCTTGAGCGTAGTTTTTATTAACAGAAACAGGTGCATAACTCTTAACGGAAACAGGATTAAGATAATCATTATAATCAGTGATTGTCTTGCTTTTTGAAACAGCGACGCCATTATCAAACGCTGTTGTTTCTTGTGTAGTCGCTTGTTGATAGCTAGATAATAGCTTTGCGTTACCCTTAGCATCATGCGCGACTGCATTATATGTGTTTTTAATATTAGATACGATAAAGTGCTCACCAGTCTTACTGATCACACTGGTTTGCGTCTCAATCTCATTATGCAAGAAATTATAGTGATGCGTTGTTACTGTATTACCTTGTGTGACTTCTGTACTGTAACTTGTCTTATCTAAAGCATTGTTATTGAGTAATCCCAGCGTAATGGAAGTATCCTCGCCAAACTTAAACTTAGGTTGATAGAGCCCAATATAGCGATATGCTGTTGCTACATACTCTTTGATATTTTCAGGGTTATAAGCAAGCATTCGATTAATACGTAGTGTATTTTTATCATAAGTTAATTGGTAGGTTTTATGTGCAGATAGCGGTGTACCATTTTGATCAAAGACTGTCTCAGTTGCTCTATTTAGCATGACACCTTGATCATAATCAAAACGCATGCCAACACGATAGTTTTCAGAAAAATCGCTCTGTATAGCAGTAATTTTATCCCCTGATTTTTTAATATAAGCATGAAGCGCTTTGCCACTTGCATTGATTGGGTAGGTTAATCTAATCTCTCCTGCTAAATAGCTAAAATAAACACTTTCATTGTTGCCATCGGTAATATGATCAACTTGTGCTAGTGAAGCGGATACACTTGAGTTACCTTGATAGTACACACGCGTTAAGTGTTTTTGATTTCCTGCTTGATCATTGACAAAAAAGCCATCGGCTGCGGCAATTAATAATCCATTGCTATTGAAATACAGGCGTGTGCCATTAGCGTATGAGAGCTCATAACCATATGCTAACTTTCCCCCTTCGACTTTAAGTGTGCCTATCTCCTTGACAAAATGCATTTGTTTAGTTACTTGATAGCGCAGCCCGCTGTGGATCAAAGTACCGTCTTGCCCAATACTGGTATAGTCTTGATCATAGATATATCTTTGCCCACTGGCAATCAGAATTTCCTTACCGTTTTCTTTTGTTATAAATGGCAAGCCACTGAAATACCATCCAGCACCCAACCCCAAGTAATTTGTTTTGGATAACATTGAGGCACTATCGGCAATTAAGGTTAGATTAATGCTGCCAATGGCAGGCAAAGCTATTTTGATATTCGCAGAGCCTGTACGCTCATTTACAGAAAAATCACCGAAAGATCCGTATTTAGAGGCTTCTGAATTATTTGCTTTAGATGTTTCAGATTCAGCTACAGTGAGAGAAATTTTGTTGGATTCTTTCAGTGCTTGCTTTGCAGTATTGCTTGCATCAACAGATGCGGTTGCCCAAGTGATATTACTTAGTAATCCTAACGTTAACATACATAACTGTTTTTTTCTCATTATATATCCTTAGTTTTTGTTAAAATGTTTTTCTAAAAAAAGGGATGATTTCGCTACCTATTATCTCGTTCTTTGCAGGAGAGGTTGTATAGCGTAAGCTGTATGGATGAGAGAGCAATTAAAACCCCATATTACATTAATGCTCTTGGCTAATAATCACCTTGTAAAATAACCTGGTCTGATCGATCTGGTTCTGTGAACCCCGTTGGACTTTCTAGTCGATATCTTACATGAACACTCGAGTCTTTATCATAAGGAATAAGGTTAACCAAATCCCCTTTAGGATTTGATTCAATTTGAATAATAGCTTCTGGTTTGGTGTTATCATTCCTTGCAATATCACAGACAATACTGGCGCGTGTTTTGTCTTCATATCTTACATAAAACTCACGATTGATGGTGTATGGCTCATTGTCTGCTCGCCATGTATTTTCCTTGATTTTACCTGTAATAGGCTTCATAACATGGCAGTTTTGTAATTGATAGACACTCGCATTATGAAGAGTGATTTCTTGCCCTGAAAATGCGTATACTGGTAGCATGCAAGCTAGTAATAAGTTTTTTTTAGATAAATTCATATACTTTAGACCCCATGGTTTTTTTGTGTAACCCTAACAAAATTATCTTAGCTAATGGAAAGCAGTTAGTTCTCAATAAATTCTGTTATTTTTCTTGCTTTAATCTGTCAAATTAAGAGACTGTAACAGCATGCTCTTTGAAGCTAAATTCAGGGTTGATTTATTAAAAAATGGAATTAAACACTCTTTGTTTGATCACATTTTTATGGCAGGAGAAGAACAGCGCCAGATTACGCTATTATCACTTTCCAAATATGAAAACACCATACGGTTTCTTCCCAATATATTCCTTAGCGTCAGGGTTGTGGTTGAATGTAATATATTCAACTTCATTATTAGAGCCACTAGCATACTGCCAACCAGATTCATATATCATGCCATTATCCCTATAAATAGTTGCTACATGATTGTCAGTAACAAACATGGCAGATTGATTGTCATTTAGTAACAAGTCTGGAATTGAATGAATATTACTCACGTCGGCATGTATAACCACATTGTCAAAATACTCAGTTATTATGTTATGAACTTGCTCAGGAGACGCTGCAATTAGACCTTCATATCTTGAATCAACTCCCTTATTTATTATAGCTTCAACTAACTCATTGGTGTCTGATAAATCATTAATAATATAGTTATCATGTCGATCAATTACTGTAGATAAGGCTGCATAAAAACAAGTTCCTTTTTTGTTTTCCAATCCCATTTGCATTGCTCTAGAACGTGATTTTTGTTGCAGCTTTTTCAATCTATTAAAGCCTTTTGATTCCAACAGTTTTTCCTCGTTGGTTACTGAAGAGATTCTTTTTGGTTTTAGTCTATTTAATTTTACCATTAGATTATTGTTTCTAGTTGCTTGAGTTATTGCTTTTGCTTCATAAAAGGCAATAAAATCGTAGGCAATAGAAGCTATTCCGGTTACCGTAGATGCAATATCTAGTAAGTGACTTTCTTTTTCCCATCCTTTGACATGCTTTA
>NZ_JBXTEF010000126.1:0-5950 GCF_057495195.1 Cysteiniphilum sp.
AATTAAGAATTAAGAATTAAGAATTAAGAATTAAGAATTAAGAATTAAGAATTAAGAATTAAGAATTAAGAATTAAAACAAAAACCAACTAAGGAGAAAAAAATGGAAATGTCATTACAAGTACTAGGTCAATTAAACGGTCTAACAGCAATTGCCGTTGCGTTATTGATTGCTTTACCTGCATTAGGAACTGCGATCGGCTTTGGTGTGTTAGGTGGTAAATACCTAGAGGGTGTGGCACGTCAACCTGAATTAAGCGGTATGTTACTAGGTCGTATGTTTATCGTAGCGGCTTTCGTTGATGCGTTCGCGGCAATCTCAATCGCAATCGGTTTCTTGGTTTTATATGCAAACCCATTAGCAATTAACGGTTTAGCAGAAGCTGCATCAAAAGCACTAGGTGCATAATTAACGATAAATCCTGAACATATCCACAAGGAGAAATCATGGATATTAATATTACCTTAATCGGCCAGATGATCACTTTTATCATCTTTGTCGGTTTTACCATGAAGTTCGTTTGGCCACCGTTGAAAAAGGCGATGGATGAGCGTCGTGCAAAGATTGCTGATGGCTTGGCTTCCGCTGATCGCGCGGAAAAAGAGCTAGAAGTTGCTAAAAGAAAAGCACAAGAGCTAATTCATGAAGCAAAAGCGCAAGCGACTAAAATTATTGAGCAAGCGAATATGCGTGCGATGCAAATCGATGAAGAAGCCAAAGAAGCAGCACGTGTTGATGCAGATCGTATTCGTAAAGCGGCTAATGATGAAGCTGAAGCACATATGATTGCAATGAAGCAAAAGCTACGCAAAGAAGTTGTAGGTATTGCTGTTGCTGGTGCTGAAAAGCTTATTGGTAAAAACATTGATATGACGACCAATAATCATTTATTGGAAGAAATGGCAGCTGAACTTTAAGAGGTAAGATCATGGCAGACTTAACGCCTATTGCAAGACCTTATGCGCAAGCTGCTTACGAGTATGCTAAAGCACATAATGCCGTTGCAAACTGGAATAATATGCTACTTAATCTGTCAGAATGTGTGACAGATAATGAGGTCGCATTGTTGCTTGATAATCCTGCCTATTCTCAGTCAGATGTATCCGTATTGATATTTGATGTCTTAAAAGACGTGCTTGATGAGCATGGTAAAAACTTTGTCAAATTAGCTGCAGAGCATAATCGTTTGACAGTGATACCAACGATTTATAAGTTGTTTTTATTGCATAAAGCTGAAGATGAGAAAGCAAAAAAAGCCAAGATCACGACAGCATTTGAAACTTCTGATGCAGAAATTCAAAAATTAAAAACAAAACTTGAGCAAAAATATCAGTGCGCAATTGAAATTGACGTGGCAGTTGATGCGAGTTTGATTGGTGGAGCAATAATTGAGATTGGGGACCATGTTATCGATGGCTCAATCAAAGGCAAGCTTCAAAAATTACAGCACGAGCTACAAGCTTAAACAAGATTAATAGGAATAAAGACTATGCAGCTTACTCCAGCAGAAATTAGTGAATTAATAAAAGAGCGTATTGCCAAGTTTGACAATGCGCCACAAACAAAAACAGAAGGTACGATTGTCTCTGTTTCCGATGGTATTATCCGAATACATGGCCTAAATGAAGTTGCCGCAGGTGAGATGATTGAATTGCCTGGTGGTGTTTATGGTCTAGCACTTAACCTTGAACAAGACTCAGTTGGTGCCGTTGTCTTAGGTGATTATGAGCATATTCAAGAAGGCCAAAAAGCGTATTGCACAGGACGTATTTTAGAAGTCCCAGTAGGTGAAGCGTTATTAGGTCGTGTTGTTGATGCCTTAGGTAACCCAATCGATGGCAAAGGTGATATCAAAACAGATGTAACTTCACCCGTTGAAAAAGTAGCCCCTGGGGTGATTTGGCGTCAATCAGTTGATCAACCAGTGCAAACAGGTATTAAAGCAATTGATGCCATGGTACCAATAGGGCGAGGTCAACGTGAATTAATCATTGGTGACAGACAAACCGGTAAAACAGCAGTAGCAATCGATGCGATCATCAACCAAAAAGATACAGGTGTGAAGTGTATTTATGTTGCTGTTGGTCAAAAAGCGTCATCAGTAGCTGAAGTTGTTCGCAAACTAGAAGAGCATGATGCCTTAGCACATACGATTATTGTTGCAGCTAATGCCGCTGATTCAGCAGCACTTCAATACTTAGCACCTTACGCTGGTTGTGCGATGGGTGAGTATTTCCGTGATCGCGGTGAAGATGCTTTGATCATTTATGATGATTTAACAAAACAAGCATGGGCATATCGCCAGATTTCATTATTGTTACGTCGTCCGCCAGGGCGCGAAGCGTATCCTGGGGATGTTTTCTATCTTCATTCAAGATTGTTAGAGCGTGCAGCACGTGTTAATGCTGAGTACGTTGAAAAAGCAACAAACGGTGAAGTAAAAGGTAAAACAGGTTCACTAACCGCGTTACCAATTATTGAAACACAAGCAGGGGACATTTCAGCATTCGTTCCAACCAACGTGATTTCAATTACCGATGGTCAGATTTTCTTAGAGACAGATTTGTTTAATGCAGGTATTCGTCCGGCGATTAACGCAGGTAACTCAGTATCGCGTGTGGGTGGATCAGCGCAAACTAAGATCATTAAAAAGCTAGGTGGTGGTGTACGTTTGGCACTAGCACAATATCGTGAGCTTGAAGCATTTTCACAATTTGCCTCAGATTTAGATGATGCAACACGCGCGCAATTAAAGCGTGGTGAGCGTGTGATGGAATTGATGAAGCAAAAGCAATTCTCCCCACTTAGTATCGCTAAAATGGCATTGTCGTTATATGCTGTTGATAAAGGCCATTTAGATGAGATTGAGCTGAGCAAAGTTGGATCATTTGAAGCCACGTTACATGCTTTTGCTGAAAGTCAGCATAAAGCATTGATGGATGAGATCAATAAAACATGCAACTATAACGATGAGATTGCCGCTCAACTTGAAAAAGTGATCAAAGAGTGCAAAGAAACGCAATCTTGGTAATAGGAGGGTATCATGTCTGGTAGTCGTGAAATACGTACTAAAATTAACAGCGTTAAGAATACCCAGAAAATTACGCGTGCGATGGAGTTGGTTGCAGCCAGTAAGATGCGCAAGGCGCGTGATCGTATGGAAGAAGCAAGGCCTTACGCTCATTATGCGCTTGATATTATTCATCACGTTGTACGTGCAAGCATGGAGTATACACATCCGTACTTCCAAGCACGTGAAGTTAAACGTGTTGGTATGGTAATTATCTCAACAGATCGTGGTTTATGTGGTGGCTTGAATATTAATTTGTTTAAAGAGGTATTAAAGTCAATTAGGCATTACCAAGAGCAGAAAGTTGAAGTTGATTTATGCTTGATTGGTTCTAAAGCGGAAAGCTTTTTTAAGCGTTTACGTCAGGTGAATATTGTCTCTGTTGCCAACTTTCATGATGGTGACACAATAAGTTCAATTACTGGTGCCGTATCGGTAATGGTTAAAGCATTTGATGAAAATAAGCTTGATAACTTAATGCTGTTTAGCAATAAGTTTGTCAACACCATCAAACAGCAACCGACTAAAGAGCAGTTATTACCAATCCTTAAACCGAAAGAAGGCGCTGTAAAAGAAGATAAGTCGATTACAGGGCATTGGGATTACTTGTATGAGCCAGGTGCTAAGCGCGTATTAGATGTGTTGTTAGTGCGTTATATCGAGTCACAAGTTTACTGTGGCGTGGTTGAAAATCTCGCGTGTGAACAGGCAGCCAGAATGCTAGCGATGAAAAATGCAACTGATAACGCCGGTGATATTATTAATTCACTGAAGTTGCAATACAACAAAGCACGTCAAGCAATGATTACGCAGGAGCTCGCGGAGATTGTCTCCGGTGCTGCGGCAGTTTAAATTTAAGAGGACATAAAAATGAGTATGGGTAAAATTAGCCAAATTATCGGCGCGGTGATTGACGTAACTTTCCCGCGCGATAATGTGCCAAAAGTTTATGATGCGCTAATTGTTAACGAAACAGGATTAACATTAGAAGTACAACAAGAAATCGGTGACGGTGTCGTGCGTTGTATTGCGATGGGTTCATCTGACGGTTTAAAGCGTGGTTTGGAAGTCAAAAACACTAATGCGCCAATTTCAGTTCCTGTAGGGCATGGTACTTTGGGACGCATTATGGATGTATTGGGTAACCCAATCGATGAGTGTGGACCAATCAAGTCTGATGAAAAACAGCCAATCCATAAAAAAGCGCCTGCATTTGAAGATCAAGCGTTAAGTGCTGAGATTCTTGAAACAGGGATTAAAGTAATCGACCTTATTTGTCCATTTGCTAAAGGTGGTAAGGTTGGCTTATTTGGTGGTGCTGGTGTTGGTAAAACCGTCACCATGATGGAGCTTATCAATAACATTGCTAAAGAGCATAGTGGTTTCTCTGTGTTTGCGGGTGTTGGTGAGCGTACACGTGAAGGTAATGACTTTTATCATGAGATGAAAGATTCTAATGTATTAGATAAAGTATCATTGGTTTACGGGCAAATGAATGAGCCACCAGGAAACCGTTTA
This sequence comes from Cysteiniphilum sp., assembly GCF_057495195.1. Classification (NCBI taxonomy): domain Bacteria; kingdom Pseudomonadati; phylum Pseudomonadota; class Gammaproteobacteria; order Thiotrichales; family Fastidiosibacteraceae; genus Cysteiniphilum; species Cysteiniphilum sp. The sequence continues at coordinate 4,589 of NZ_JBXTEF010000126.1, forward strand.
CGTGTGGCATTAACAGGTTTGACGATTGCTGAGAGTTTCCGTGATGAGAACCGTGATGTATTGATGTTTATCGATAATATCTACCGTTACACATTAGCAGGTACAGAAGTATCAGCACTTTTAGGGCGTATGCCATCTGCCGTTGGTTATCAGCCAACACTTGCCTATGAAATGGGTGTATTGCAGGAGCGTATTACCTCGACAAAAACAGGTTCAATTACCTCTGTACAAGCCGTATATGTTCCTGCGGATGACTTAACAGATCCATCACCTGCAACAACTTTCTCGCATTTGGATGCAACAATCGTATTGTCACGTCAAATCGCTGAGTTAGGTATTTACCCTGCAGTTGATCCGTTAGACTCAACATCTCGCCAGTTGGATCCATTAGTGGTTGGTCAAGAGCATTATGAAGTAGCACGCAGTGTTCAGCAAACGCTTCAACGCTATAAAGAGCTAAAAGATATTATTGCAATTTTAGGTATGGATGAGCTATCTGAAGAAGATAAGTTAACCGTATCACGTGCACGTAAGATCCAACGTTTCTTATCACAACCATTCCACGTGGCTGAAGTCTTTACCGGAAACCCTGGTAAATATGTGCCATTGAAAGATACGATTGCAAGCTTTAAAGCGATTGTTGCAGGTGAATATGATCACTTACCTGAACAAGCTTTCTATATGGTTGGAACCATCGAAGAAGCGATTGAAAAAGCAAAATCAATCTAAGAGGTATCAGTGATGTCTGATAAACTACTTACAGTCAATGTGGTTAGTCAAGAAGGTTCAGTCTATGAGGCGCGTGCTAAAATGGTAAGCCTCAGAGGCACGGAAGGGGAGATGGGTATTGCCTTTGGTCATACACAGCTCTTATCGACCTTACCACCTGGTGTCGTCCGCATTGAACGTGAAAATAATGAAAAAGATACGCTTTATATCTCAGGCGGCATCTTAGAAGTCCAGCCACATCAAGTGATTATTCTCTCTGATGTGATGGAACGTGCTAAGGATCTTAATGAAGCTGCTGCTGAGAAGGCGCGTCAACAAGCCGAAGAAGCATTAAAGAAAGCGCGTGATAGCGACAAAGTAGAGGTCGAACAAGCGCGTCAGATTCTAGCTGAAGCGGAAGCGCGCTTAAAAGCGCTTAAAATTCTTAAAGGTGTTAACGCCTACTATAACGATTCAGATAAATAACTGAGGCTACGCACTTTTTCTATTTCAACATCCCTCCTCGCAAGCTTAAGCACCCCTCTTGAAAAGAGGGGAATTAAAATCACCGTCGCCCAATTCCCCTCTTTTCAAGAGGGGTGGCAGCCGTAGGCTGACGGGGTGTTTATAAAATCATAGTTTTTTCTAAAGTGC
>NZ_JBXTEF010000127.1:0-5584 GCF_057495195.1 Cysteiniphilum sp.
GTTGCTCTGTTTATTCTAGCAATAACACACTACATCAATATTAAATTTAAATTGACACAGTTTTATGAACACTCCCTATAAAAACATTCATTATGTAATTATTTTCGTATACTTTTGGATTAAAAATATTGTTTTCTAGATATTCAACGTTACCTGTAGAGCTGTTATGTGTCCAAGCAGTTTCAAATATGTATCCATCTTGTCGATATATCGCTGCCACATGATTTTTAGTTGAAAACATAATAGTGTTATCATGGGTTAATAACTCTTCGAGTTTATAAACGTCACCAAAAAAAGATATATGCTTTTTATATGGAAGTGTATCTGCAATTCCAAGATATGCATTCCAAGGTCTAACTATGAGTAAATCTTTTGCTCCCTGAGGGTTGTTAAATTTGGTCCCATATTTCTTTATAAAACTATCAAACATATTAGTAACACGCTCAACTCCATTGTTATAGTTATTGTTAGTTCTTTCCATCGCTTTAAAAAAAGCATTAAAGAAACAAGTGGCGTTATGTTCTTCGCCTAATTTTTTAAATTCTAGGACACGTTTCATTTTTCTTATTGGGGCTAGCTTGTCTTGGAGTTTTTTGAATCGTTGAAATTCAGGTTGGCTCATTAATCTATTCACCTCTATGTTTTGCATTCTTTGCTGGATCTGTTTGGCCGCAAGTAAACTGCTTGCATCACTAATCAATGATGCTATTCCAGTAGTGGTAGATATAACATCCAATAATTGGCTTTCTTCCTCAAATCCTTTTGTATGCTTTAAGCCAATGCCCACGCCACCAGTTATTCCGGAGATGGCTCCTAATACTCCGCCAATTAAAGGGGCAGCTGCGCCGCCTGAGGCAAATGCAGCCGCCACACCACCTATAAGCCCAAGTCCATTTAGCCCAATATTAATACCTTCCCATACAGACATATGCCCATCGGGATCATACATCATAATAGGATTTGCGTTGGCATAGTTGTAACGATTAGAGACATCATAGCTATCTTGCGCCATAAAGCGGTTTAAATTAGGATTATAAAAGCGCGCGCCCATATATATTAAACCGCTCTCAAAGTCGCGATAGCCATCACCATATACTTTGGCATTTTCGGTGATATTAAACCCACGGTTTTGATGACTATTCGCAAGGTTAAGATCACGATTAAGCATTTTACCATATGGATTTAAAAGCAAGGTGGTATTTACTATCGCTCCTGCTTTGCTAACACTAGTTGTTTTAGGCATATTATGTCGATTTCTAAATGTACTTTGTAACATACCATTGCTTAAATAACGAAAGCCACCAAAATAACTGCTTGTGATAACACCGTCACTTTCATTGCTCAAATTACCGTTAGCATCATAGTCAAAATCAATCTGATCGCCTATTTCATTTTTTTGTAAGTACGCTGCCCATTGCTATTGTAGCCATATTCGTAGCTATGATTATTTTTTTGTACCTTAACCAATTGGTTTTGACTATTATAGTGATAAATGACAGTGTTGGAAAAGGAGGTACTGCTACACAAAAGTAGCAAGCAGACGATCCCTTTTTTGCCATGTTTTTTTATATTCATCTGTTAGCCCCGTGATGTTAGGTGGTTGGAATAAATTGTCTACTTATACCTGAAACGCTATCACCCAGAAGCATCAAAAACTCAACACCCCAAAATGATTTACGATGGGTATAGGTAGCCTATGACCATATTCCTGCCCATTTTGATTGAATAAGCGTTGGCTGAGCACTTGTGGGTTAATATTTAGCCTATAGGTAATTTAAAAAATAACGTAGTTTGAATGAAAAGATCTCAATTAAATCTATTTATATTCTGGTAATTTGTTTTCAATGTTTGGGTTATGCCAAAAATATTTATTGATCCGGAGCGTGAAAATGGGTTAGCTATAAAGTGCCTTTTTAGCATTTTGGGTTGGTAGTGTCACGTGAACTTTAAGTCCGCCATAAGATGATTTCGATAAGACAACTTCACCACCTAAATTATAAATAATTTCTTTGGCAATCATCATACCTAAACCTGATTTGTAGTCGAACTTGTCATAGGCATGGCCGACGTTAAGATCATTGAATTCATTCATTTTCTCTGCCACTATTCCACAGCCATTATCTTCAATGAAGATATTTACTTTGGCTTTTGATATTTGCTCGGTAATATATACAATTGTGCCATAGCGCAACGCATTACTAATGAAATTATCAAAAATCCTTTTGAGTTTGAGTTTATAAACAGATAATAGAATATTACTATTCCCTTGTGGTCTATAAAATACACTAAATCCTGCATCTTGATACTCATCACTTAATGCCTCTAAAAAAGAGGTAAGATCCATCAGAGCAACATCTTCCTTTGACAAGGATAGATTAGATAGGTCTAGTAAATAGTTAACAAGCGATTGAATTTCGTCCACTTGTTTTTCAATGCTTTGTTTTTTTCCTGCTAAGTTGTTATTCAGCGTAAATACTATTTTTTGTAGTGGTGTTTTTATATCATGGGCAATGTACGCTAAAATCTTTTTTCTTGATTGATACAGGTGGCTGATGAAAAGATAGCTATCTGAAAGCGCTTTTAAAGAGTGGGGGATTGCGTTAAATATAGTAAGTTTTTTGTCTTTAGGGTAGTTAGGGTATATCCCAACGCTATTGAGTTTGTTTGAAATTAGTCCCATGGATTTAGCATACCAGTTAAGAAGCAATGCCGTCACGAAAAAAGCAAATACCATGAAAAACCCAGTAATAAAAGTAGCCAATTTATAGAAAAGAAAGGGTTATGCATAGCTAATAGAAATGTTCAGCCAGTAGCCATGCTCCAAACTGATTGAAATATTTCTGCGCTTTGTATCTTGCATAAAAAAATAACGTAAAAAGCCTTGCTCACTATATTGTTTTTGGTATTTATATTTTGCAGCTTTAGTAATTGTAATATACACGGCCGTATTCTCAATATTAAAGCTTGTATCATAAGTGGCGTGAGCATCTAAGTTTATCTCATTCATTTGTTGTTTTGTATATATATCACTGATGTAATCTTTGACTGCATTTAGAAAAACTTTGTTTTTACCTTTATTAATAACAGCCTGCTCATGCCGATAACTCTCCCATACAAAGTCAGCAAAAAAGCCTAACGTCACGGTGCTAAGTAGTATAATTGCAAGCAATAGAATCTTTTTGGAATGTTTTAAGGGCAGCATTGTCTCACATCCGCTACCAACATGTAGCCTTTCCCATGGAGGGTTTTAATCTTGATTTGCTCTTCATCACGAAGATGTTTGCGTAGTTTATATATAAAAGTATCGATGTTGCGAAAATTACTTTCATAGTCATGTTGATAGAGTAAATTCATAATATCATCACGGGAAATCAACTCATTTGGTTTGCTCAGAAAATGGCATAATAAAGCAAAGCTTTTGGCTGTAAAAGTAATATCTACACCATCGGGGTCTGTGACACGTTGGCTTTTTAAGCAAACATGCCAATTGTCAAATTCATAGGCAGTCACATGTTGCTCAATAGATGGCGTACCTTTCTCAAGCGCCTTCTTTACACGCGCTAAGATAACACGTGGATTGCTTGGTTTGGTAATATAATCGATTGCCCCCATTTCAAGCGCTTTTACTTCATCTATATCAGAGCTCAACGCAGAATAAAAAAGTATTGGTGTTTGTGGGTATTGTTCTTTTATTAGTTTAAAGACATCGTAACCATCAATATTCGGCATCATGATATCGGTAATAATAATGTCATATGGCTTCTTAATCTTTGTCATGAAGTCTTTTGCTGAGGACACCGTTGTAACATCATAAAAAAATTGACTAAAAATCTGCTCTAATTCATTTAGTATTTCTATATCATCGTCAACAATTAATATTCGTTTCACTACTTCTCCCTTTGTATCTCTTCAATGCCAACTTACTGTACAGCTAACAAACCATTTTACCTAGCTTCTCTCAGGTGCTCGGGCATAATGCTATTTTTTCAATGAAATTGCAATATCATCATGTCGATTATTCAAGCATATTTTGTTCTAATTCAGTATGTCAATACGCACTTTCTCCTAGTGATTTAACTTTATCATACACCTCAAAAAGTTATTCATTGCTCAAATTACCCTTAACATCATACTCAAACGCAATTTGATTGCCGAGTTCATTTTTCTTATAGGCGCGTTGACCACTGGCATAGTAGCCATATTCATATATATGATTGTTTTGTTGTAGATGTACTAACTGATTTTGGTCGTTGTATTGATAGACTGTACCAGCATAAATGACCTGACAAGAGAGCAGACTTAAGATAAGTAGTATTTTTTTCATTATGCATTACTTCGTATTAAAAATCTGTAGACTCCACCAAGCTGCCAGTAGAGCTTTATCGATACTAAAAGAGAATACTTCTGTATTCATTGTGTCCATGTCATGGCAAGTTACGTGTATTGCACCTCCTGACGACTTAAAGCCTTGCTTTTCTAGGGGGAAAACCCACCAGTTGTTTAGTTTAGTAATGAGTGCTTTATAATTGCTTCCTTGACCTAAAGCAATAGGGCACTCATAGGTGCCAATATCGCTACTAAAGATAAACCTTCCTTTAACACCAAAATTTAATGCTTCGGGTCCTATATTTTCATTAATAAAATAATCAGTAACGCCATGATCCGTTTTAATGCCATACTTTTGAAGTGCAGCCACTGTACCATTTTCTTTATGTCGTCCTGCCTTTATCGTAATTGATTTATTTTTATTGTTTGTAAAAATGCCGCTGTACGGTTGCCCTGGGGTGATCGCATGTGCTTCCTCAATAAATGATATTTGTTTTACAGTAAAGCCATAAGGCTTAACATATATAACGTTATCATGTTCTGTTGTTGCGCATGCTTGGCTTAATAACCCCATCGTGATTAAGCCAGTGTAGTATAATTTATGCATTAATTTCCTTAAATTATTATATTTGCACATCTAATAGAGTATAAGTTGAGACAAATAGGTCACTAAACGAATCATTTTTGTCAATGCCAAATCCTTGAGGATTAACAAAAATTAACATATCTATAAATTGATTATACATAGATGAGGCTTGCCCCTTGTGTGAAGTGTGTTTGTGGAAGTCATTTGCTAGTTCTATGAATTTATTTGCAAACTCATCTTGATTTAAAGCAGTATTATATGGATTATCTTGGTGAATTTTACTTACTCCTTCAGCTCCAATAAAAGTAGATTCTTCAGCAGCATAAATTGTGCTTCTTATCTGATCAAATATATCATGGTCAGTTGCATTAAAAAAGTCCGTGATTTTAGTATTATAAAACTTTGACAACTTATTGTTATTGATTCTTTCTCCATCTTGAGATAATTTAAAATAAGACCCAATTGTTTCATCTTTATATTTTTTTTGCATTTTTACAAGGTGTGCCTCAGCAGCACTTCCTTCTGGAGGAAGCCTTGCAGCTCTAGTACTAGCTGCCTCTTGAGAAATTTTTACAGCTGCAGCCGTATCGGCAATAATAGAAGCTATTCCGGTTACCGTAGATGCAATATCTAGTAAGTGACTTTCTTTTTCCCATCCTTTGACATGCTTTA